>NZ_JAUQOQ010000019.1:0-94003 GCF_030580795.1 Pseudomonas boreofloridensis
CAGGAGGCCGAGCATAGGCGTTGCGCAGGGAGGTGACGGGCATGGATGCCCGTCAAGCGCTTGGGGCCAGGACGGCCCCTAAGCGCGGTCCTCCCGGAGCGACGCCGGCGCGAGGGAACCCCTGCGCGCAGCGCAGGGGCCGTATGCGGGAGCAAGCGGTTTTTGCCCCTCTTTTTTCCAAGAAAAAAAGAGGGTCGCCGTAAGGGCGAAAAGGTGACTAAGCATCACCCCAAAATCCGGATAATCCCCCAGTCCCCCAATCCCCCAACAAGTCAAATATAAATAAACACCAAAACCAACCCAGCCACCACCGCCCACTTCTCCAGGTAATACCGCGTCCGATTCCGCTTCTTCAGCGCCTTCCCCCGCTCCCGAATCCTGTAAATCCGAGTAAAGAGCCGGTTGATCCCCCCAGTCTTGTCATTCGCATCATTAGGCGCCGCCGCCGCCGCCATGACATTACGACTGAACCACCGGTTGAACGCGCCGGCCCAGCGATACTTCAGAGGCCGCTCCACATCACAGAACAGAATGATCCGATTCTGTTCGGTGGTATTGGCCGCATAGTGGATATAGGTCTCGTCGAACACCACCGCCTCACCATCGCGCCAGGAATACTTCTCCCCGTCGACGTCGATGTAACAGCCATCGTCGTTAGGCGTTTGCAGCCCCAGGTGATAACGGTACGACCCCGCATAAGGATCGCGATGACGCACCAGCTTGGCCCCAGGGGGCAGGGTGGCGAACATCGCTGCCTTCACCGTGCCGATGCCTTGCAGCAACTCGGTAGTACGCGGGCACAGACTCATCGCCGACGGATGACTTTCGCCATACCACTTCAAGTAAAAGCGCTTCCAGCCCGTCTTGAAGAACGAATTGAAGCCAACATCGTCATAGTTATCGGACTTCTTGATCTCCCCCGCCTGCAGCAGTTGCACCGCCTCTTCACGGATTTCCTGCCAGTGGTCCTTCAACGGTTGCAGTTCCGGGAACGACTCGACCGGCAAATAGGGCTTGGCTGGTAGCTTGGAGAACAGGTAGAGAAAGCTGTTCACCGGCGCCAGGAAGCTGGAGTGATCGCCCAACTGACGGGTCAGCTTGTGACGGACCCGGCCGCGCAAGTGAACATAGGCGATCGAGAGGACGAAGATCAGTACGAGAGCAATTTTCATGGACGGTTACTTGTCGAATAAAAATGGCCATGCGCCATGGCCGTAGCCTGCCAGCATAAACAATCGTGCAGACGGTTTGTACCTATTGTTGTTGCGTGACGTGGCTGCCTGGCACGATTCGCCACTGTCAGCGCAAACGATTCAACCTCGCGCGTTTCTCCCTGTTAGTCAGCCGAAGCGCTTCGAGCCAGGAGGCCATTGTCAATGATTCAGGATATCCGGTCGGGGGGCGAGCCCTTCAAACGACTGTTTTTCGCATTCTCCTTGGCTGAGCCGCAACGCCGTGCCATAGCCCAATGGCGGCGTGCGCTCGGACTGCGGGCCGGTAAACCGGTGCCCGTTGAGAACTTCCATGTCACGCTGCTGTTTTTGGGCGATGTACCGGCCGCCCAGGTGCCGGCACTGTGCGCGGTGGTCGACGGTCTGAAACGCCCGGCAGCGCCTGTGCGTCTACTGCTCGACCGCCTCCAGACCTGGCGACGCCCAAGCGTGCTGGTACTCGAGCCGAGTGACACGCCCGTTGCACTGCGCCAATGGGTCTACGCCCTGCACCAGGCATTGCTGCCGCTGGGCATCGCCGACCAGGCCCGCGATTACCGTGCACACCTGACCCTTTCCCGCGACTACCCAGGCGAGCCGCCCGAAGCAGGCGTCGCGCCCGACTTCCACCTCAATGTACGCCAGTTCGGCTTGTACGAGTCGCGCAAAGGGCGCTATCTGCCGCTGGCCGAATGGCCGCTGAGCGGCGCTTGAGCCCCGAGGTCGAACAGCGAGCGACCCAACTGATGGGCCTGCTGCTGATGCCGCGCGGCCTCGGGGCCTTCACTGTCATCGAGCAGCAGCGAAGTCGAGACCTGCGCGCCGCACCAGTCGAAGATGCCGTGCTCGATTTGCGTGCGCATGGCGCGGTCATAGCCGTGCCGCGCGAACAGGCCCTGATCGGCGCCACCGAGGGCGAGCAGATGCACGTTGAGGTGCCCGAGTCGCTTGGTGGTTCTGCCCTCGGCATCGTAGTCGAAGGCCCAGCCGTTGCTGAACACACGGTCGATCCAGCCCTTGAGCAAGGCCGGAAACGACCACCAGTAGACCGGGTACACCAGTACCAAGGCGTCCGCGCCTTCGATGCGCCGTTGCTCGGCGACCACTGCAGCGCTGGGTGGGCCCAGGCGACGATGTACGGCCAGGTCGGCGGGGGTGAAACGAGGATCGAAGCGTTCGGCGGCGAGATCGGCGATCTCGCTGCTGTGACCTGCGTAGGTCAGGCCCTCGGCGACCTGTCGGGCGAGGGTGTGGGTCAGCGCGTCGGGTTCTGGATGAGCGACGACGATCAGAGCGTGCATGGCAGAATTCCTGAACGGATGAAGAACGAGGGCGAGTGCGGTACACTCGTTAAGTTACGATTGGTAAGTTACTTTTGGTAGGTAATCGATGTCAAGCGAAGAACAGGCTCGCCCGCGCAAGCGATTGAGCCGCTCCGAACGCCGACGCCAACTGATAGCCGTGGCGTGGCAGATGGTTCGAGAGGAAGGCACCGACGCCCTGAGTCTGGGGCGATTGGCTGAACTGGCGGGCGTTACGAAACCGGTGGTGTACGACCACTTCGATACCCGAAACGGCTTGCTGGTCGCGCTCTACGAGGAGTACGACACGCGTCAGAGTGCGCTGCTCGACAGGCTGCTGGCCGACTGTGAAGCGACGCTCCAAGCGCGTGCGGCAGTGATTGCCGCCGCCTACGTCGATTGTGTGATGACCCAGGGCCAGGAGATGCCCGGGGTGGTGGCGGCACTCGCCGGCTCACCCGAGTTGGAGGCGCTCAAGCGCGGCTATGAAGATCCTTTTCTGGACAAGTGCCGCCAGGCGCTGGCGCCGTTCGCGCCGACTGGCGATATTGGCGTTGCGGGCCTGCGCCTGCTGGTCGGAGCCGGCGATGCCTTGGCTCAGGCAGCGGCCAGCGCAGAGGTCGAGCCGGGGCTGGCGAAGGAGGAACTGAGTGCGGCGATCAGCGCGATGGTGCTTCGCCAGAAATGACCAGGGTCGTTACACCGGCAGACTCTGATAAGGCAGTTCATCGCCCGGGCTGCGGGCGAACTGGCGCTTGTACTCGCGGCTGAACTGCGAGGTGCTCTGGTAGCCCACACGATGCGCCACCTGGGCCACGCCCAGGCGCTCGCCGATCAGCATCTGCTGCGCCTTGAGCAGGCGCAGGCGCTTGAGGTACTGCATCGGTGCAAGCTCCGTGCAGCGCTTGAAGTGGTCGTGGAAGGTCGACACGCTCATGTTGGCGCGGCTGGCCAGCGCCTCCACGCTCAAGGGCTCGGCATAATGTTCACGCAGGTAGGCCAGCGCCGAGCCGATGCGGGCGAAATGGCCCTGCTGTTCCACCAGCGCCCTCAGCACGCCCGCCTGGGGACCGCGCAGGGCGGTATAGAGCACTTCGCGCACCCGGGTCGGGCCCAGCACCTTGGCATCCATCGGGTCTTGCAGGCATTCGAGCAGGCGCTCCACGCTGGCGCGCATGGCGGCGTCCAATGCCGCCGAGCTCATCGACTGTGGCGTCTGCACCTGCACCGCCGGATCCGGCGGCAGCGCCATGCTTTGCACCAGTTCGCCAAGCACCGCGCGGTCGATGTCCACCGCCACGCCGAGCATCGGCGCCTGCGCGGTGGCGAAGGTCTCGCACATGAACGGCACCGACAGCGCCTGGATCAGGTAATGCCCTGCGCCGTATTCCAGCGTGCGCGGGCCCAGGCGCGCCAGCTTGCTGCCCTGGGCGAGGATGATCAGGCTTGGCTCGTAGATCTGCGGGCTGCTGGCCACGTAATGGTCCCAGGACAGGACCTGCACCTGCGGCAAGTGGGTGGCAACGAAGCCGGGGCGCGAGGCGAGGGCGCGAATCAGTGCGCACAGGGGCGCATTGGCATCAACGTGGTGGGTCAGGTGCATGGCAAACCGCAGGCAGAGGATCAGACAGTTGGATGATCGCAGATTGACAGTCTAGCGCCAGATCGCGGTGAGCAGGTTCGGAGAATCAGGCACGAATCCCGGAGGATCGACCGTGGCCCGCGCGGTCTGAGGTGCGCAAAATGGCACGCCTGAATCGTTTCAATCTGCGAGGTCCAGAGCATGTACACCGCCATCGGCTACGCCGCCCAATCCTCCACTGCGCCCTTGGCGCCCATGACCTTCCAACGCCGCGCCCTGCGCGCCGACGACGTCGCCATCGACATCCTTTACTGCGGCGTGTGTCACTCCGACCTGCACCAGGCCCGCAACGAGTGGGGTATCGCTGTGTATCCGCTGATGCCGGGCCATGAAATCGTCGGCCGCGTCACGGCGGTGGGCGACAAAGTGGGCAACTATCAAGTCGGCGATCTGGTCGGCGTCGGCTGCATGGTCGACTCTTGCCGTCAGTGCGAAGCGTGCCACAAGGATCTCGAACAGTATTGCCTTGAAGGCCCGACCATGACCTACGCCACGCCCGACCGCGTGGACGGCAGCAACACCATGGGCGGCTACTCCAGCAGCATCGTGGTCAGCGAGCACTTCGTCCTGCGCATGCCACAGGGCCTCGACCTGCCGAGCGCAGCACCGTTCCTCTGCGCTGGCATCACCACCTATTCGCCGCTCAAGCACCACGGCGTCGGCCCTGGCCACAAAGTGGGTGTGCTGGGCATGGGCGGTCTGGGCCACATGGGCATCAAGTTCGCCAAGGCCCTGGGCGCTGAAGTCACCGTGTTCACCCGTTCCCAGGCCAAGGCCGAAGAGGCGCGTCGTCAGGGTGCCGACCAGGTGATCGTGTCCACCGACGAGGCGCAGATGTGCGCGGCAGCCGGGCGTTTCGACTTCCTGCTCGACACCATTCCGGTGCAGCATGACCTCAACCCCTACCTGGAAACCCTGAAGTTCGACGGCGTGCACATCCTGGTCGGGCTGATCGAGCCGATCGACCCGCCGGTGCACGCGGCCAACCTGGTGCTCAAGCGTCGCGTGGTCGCAGGTTCCTTGATCGGCGGCATCGCCGAAACCCAGGAAGTGCTGGATTTCTGCGCCGAGCACGGCATTACCTGCGACATCGAGATGCTCGACATCCGCAACATCAACGAAGCCTTCGAGCGCATGCACAAGGGTGACGTGAAGTACCGCTTCGTGATCGACATGGCCACGTTGCACGCCTGATCCGGGCTGTCCGACCGGCCTTCGGCGCTACGCCACTGCCCTGTGTGGCGCCGCAGTAGACTCCCGCGGTTGTGGCGCCTGGCCACGCCGCGTACCATGGCCGTCATTCCCCCTAACAAGAAAAACCGTGCAGCCGCCGCCCTGAACCTCGGGCGGCGCTGTGCGTCCTATCGCTTTGCCTGCGGAGAATGCAGTGGCCTCCATGAATGCACCCCTACCCGAATCCCTGCCTGCTCCAGCAGGCGGCGGCAGCTGGCTGAGCGTGATCGCGCTGGCGCTGGCGGCCTTCATCTTCAACACCACCGAGTTCGTTCCGGTGGCACTGCTCAGTGACATCGGCCGCAGCTTCGACATGACCACCGCGCAGGTCGGCTTGATGTTGACCATCTATGCCTGGGTGGTGGCCCTGGCCTCGTTGCCGCTGATGCTGCTCACCCGCAACATCGAACGGCGGCGCCTGCTGCTGCTGGTGTTCCTGGTGTTCATCGTCAGCCACTTGATGTCATGGCTGGCGCAGAGTTTTGCCATGCTGTTGCTGAGCCGCATCGGCATTGCCCTGTCGCATGCCGTGTTCTGGGCCATCACCGCCTCGCTGGCGGTGCGTGTGGCGCCGGCCGGCAAGCAGGCCAAAGCGCTCGGGCTGCTGGCGACCGGTACGACTCTGGCCATGGTGCTGGGCATTCCACTGGGGCGGGTGGTAGGCGAAGCGCTGGGTTGGCGCGTGACCTTCCTCAGCATCGCCGGCGTGGCCCTGGCCACCATGTTGTGCCTGATGAAGTCGCTGCCGCTGCTGCCGAGCCAGAACTCCGGCTCGTTGCGCAGCTTACCTGTCCTGTTCCGGCGTCCGGCACTGGTCATCACCTACCTGCTGGTCACCTTGGTGATCACCGCGCAGTTCACCGCCTACAGCTACATCGAGCCGTTCGCCCTGCACGTGGCGCAGATCAGTGGCGACCACACCACGCTGGTCCTGCTGCTGTTCGGCGGCGCCGGTGTGTTCGGCTCGGTGCTGTTCAGCCGCTACAGCGATCGCTTCCCCCAGGGCTTCCTGCTGGGTTCGATCGCCTGCCTGGCGCTGTGCCTGCTGTTGTTGCTGCCGCTGGCCGGCAGCTTCACGGCGTTCGCCGTGCTCAGCATGTTCTGGGGTGTGGCGATTCTCAGTTTCAGTCTGGCGCTGCAATCGAAGACGCTGAAACTGGCGTCCGATGCCACCGATGTGGCCATGGCGCTGTTCTCCGGGATCTACAACATCGGTATCGGCGGCGGCGCACTGCTGGGCAGCATCGTCAGCAGCCAAGTGGGCGTGGCCTATATCGGCCTGACCGGCGGCGCGGTGGCGTTGATCGGCCTGGTGATCGCGGTGACCAGCGCCCAGCGGTTTCGCCAGGCCTTGGCGGCGCCTACGGCGGCGTCAGGCTCCGCTCAGTAGTGCCGACCACGCCGACACCAGCAGCACGAGCGCCAGCAGCTGGTTGAACCGCCGCCATTGCGGCGCTGCACCCAGCCAGCGGGCGCTGCCAACGCCGAGCAGCGCCCAGGCGCCCATGCAGGGCAGGGCGACCAGCAGAAACACCAGCGCCAATTGCCATACCGGCCACTGCGGTGCGGCGAACACCCCGATCACCGCCACCGCCATCAGCCAGACCTTGGGATTGACCAGTTGCAGCGATGCCGCGCTGCCCGCGCCGAAGCGCCGGGTAGTCGAAGCCCGAACCGGCTCGCCGGCAGCGCGAAACAACTGCCAGGCCAGCAGACTCAGCCACAGCGCACCGCCCCCACTCATCACGTGCTGCGCCAGTGGATGACGCAGCAGCACCTCACCCAAGCCCAGCCCGACCAGCCAGACGATACCGGCCGCCGCCGCACAGGCCGAGACGATCGGTGCCAGGCTGGCGCGCAGGCCATGTTGCGCGCCGTGGGCGAGGATCAACAGGTTGGTCGGGCCAGGGCTGATGCTGGCGACCAGGGCGAAGAGTATGAAAGGCAGCAACGAGGGCGACATGAGTGAACTCCAGAAAGACCAGTCGCCAGGGTGCAGGGTGAGCGCGGTTCAGTCTGGAAGGTTTGAGCAGCGTCGGCGGTAGTCGGCCGGGGTCAGCCGGTAGGCGCGGCGGAACCAGCGCCCCAGGTGGCTCTGGTCGGCGAAGCCCAAGGCCATGGCCACCTCGCTGGGCGTGTCGCCTCGGGCCAGCAGGCGCCGGGCGCGGGTCAGGCGCAACTGGATCAGGTAGGCGTGCGGGGCCAGGCCGAACGCCGCCTTGAACGCGCGCGTCAGGCGGAAGCGGTCGACACCACAGGCCTGCGCCAGGTCGCTCAGGCCGACGTCGCTGTCCATATGAGCGTGCAGGTAGTCCCGCGCGCGCTGGGCGCTCAGCGGCAACCGTGGGTCGGGGTTGAGCCGCTTGCGCCAGTGCAGGTGGCGCGTCAGGCAGGCCAGTAGATCGTCCAGGGCAGTCTGGCGCACGATGCGCAGTTCCCCGCCGTGCAGGGCCTGAAAGGCGCGGCTGGTCGCCCCGGCCAGGCGCGGGTCGGTGCACAGAGTGTCGGCAAACGAGGGCAGGCACCCGGCCGGTGTGCTGTCGAACAGCGCATGCACCTGGTTTTCCAGCCAATGGCCGTCCAGGTACAAGGTGCAGTAGGTGAACCCCTCGTGCGTGGGCGCCTCGCCGTCATGCAGATCACCGGGTTCGAGCAGGAACACCTGTCCCGGTGTGCTGCAGTGCCGCACCCGGCGGCAGTTGAACTGTTGCACGCCTTGTTCGGTGACGCCCACCAGAAAACTGTCGTGCCAGTGCGGGTCGTAGGCGTGGCCGGTGAAATGCGCGCGGACCGACTCGATGCCCGTGTCGGCGTCCTGCTTGAGGTCGATCCAGTTGCTCATGGCTGTGGCTGTCCGGAGGCGTGGTGAACTAGCGTAACTCAGCGCCGAGGGCGGCGCTTAGAACGCCTGTGCAGCGCGGCGACCTGTGGGCCTTTGCAGATTTTGTACGGGCTGTCATCTGGTAATTCTGTCAGTTTCCAACGCCTCGGTCCGGTACATAGATTTCCGCTACGGCCTTGCATCTTCAAGGCAGTCAGGGGAATCGCATGAAAAAGCTCGTTTCGCTAGGCGTTGGTGCAGCCTTCGTCCTGCATCTGGACGTTGGATCGGCCCAGGATTATTTCGTCCCACCGGGCGTGTCGCCGACACCGATCTTCGTCGAAGATTTCGAGGGTGTCGAACTGGACGCGCAGCGTTGGAGTCAGCGCGTGCCAGGCCGAAAAGACCAGTGCATCAACGAGCCTTCGGCGGTGACCGTTGACAGCGGCTACTTGACCATCCGCACCTATTCGCTGACACACGCCGACGGCGAGGTCCGACACCACTGCGGCATGATCAGCACCCAAGACGAGTTCATGGCCACTTACGGCTACTGGGAGGCAGCGGTGAGGTTCAAGCACGCCCCGGGCGTGAGGGTGGCGTTCTCGGTGCAATCGCCAACGATGGGCAGCGTGATCGGTGAGGCCGAGAAATCCGGCGTAGAGATGGGTGTCTTCGAGCATCTTTCCGACGTCGAGCAGAGTCAGTACGCGCATGCGCTGCAGTGGGATGGCTACGGCGCCGAACATAAGGCCTGGTCGCACCTCGACCAACTCCCGACCCTGGCAGACGGTGAGTTTCACACCTTCGGCCTGTTGTGGGCCCCGGACCGCTATGAGTTCTACGTCGACGGTCAACTGAGCCAGCGCGTTTCCGCCAACGTGCCTATTTCACGCACCCCGCAGGCTATCAGGTTGAGTTCGGACATTGCGCGAGCCGATGCCCCGCAAGCCGGCTACGGCGACCGGCACACCGCACAGACCGACTTCGACGTCGACTACGTCCGGGTCTATCCGTTGCTGCGCTGATCTGCGTTGCACGGGCGCATCTGCGCGAACCTGTCATAGAGCCACTGGTGCAGCCTCGTCACTGCCGCAGACAACTGCTTGCGGTGGGGGCAGACCAGCACCAGCGGCCGCAGATCCCCCGGAAAGTCCGGCATCAGCACGTCGAGTTCGCCAGCCGCCACATTGGCACTGACATCCAGCCAGGACTTGAAGGCGATGCCTTCGCCGGCCACCGCCCAGCGCCGGACCACGTCGGCATCGTCACAGAACAGCGGCCCACTGACCTGCACGGTCTGCTCGCCCAACTGCCACCGATCGAACACCCGCGACTGCTGCAGGTACAGCAGGCAGTCGTGGCGCTTGAGGTCCTCCGGGGTGTGCGGGCGGCCGCGCCGCGCCAGGTAGGCTGGCGAGGCCACCACCACCCGGCGATTCCACGGCACCAGCGGCAGGGCGATGTAGTTGGCGTCTTCCTCGACGCCGTAGCGGATACCGACATCCACCGGGTCGCGGAAAAAGTCGGCCAGTTCATCGGAGAGAAAGAAGCGCAGGTTCAGGGCTGGGTGCTCGCGGCGAAAGGCGCTGAGCCAGGGCAGCAGCAGGTTGCGCCCGACGTCCGAGGGCGCCGACACCTGCAGCACCCCGCGCAGTTCGCTGTGGTCGCCATGCAGGCTTTCGCGGCCCTGGCGCAGGGTTTCCAGCACGCTGTGCGCGGTCGGCAGGTACAGCTCGCCCTCGGCAGTCAGGCGCAGGCTGCGGGTGGTGCGCGCGAACAGACGCACGTCCAGTTCGCGCTCCAGGCGCTTGATCGCCGCCGCCACCTGGCCAGGCAGCACACCCGCCTCCTGGGCGGCCGCGGTGAAACTGCCGAGCACGCTGGAGCGAATGAACAGATGGAGGTCGTCGAGGCGCAGCATTTTCACTCCAGTGATGAAAGTGTTGCTGCATTCTGCCGGTTTTTCTGGCTGACAGAAAAGATAAGATACACACCATCACTCTCCCAGACTGGAGCCGTACCGATGGATACCGTCACCCTGGCCAAGCGCCGCTACACCACCAAGGCCTATGACGCCAGCCGCATCATCCCCCAGGCCACCCTCGATGCCTTGCTCGAACAACTGCGCCATAGCCCGTCTTCGGTCAACTCACAACCCTGGCACTTCATCGTCGCCGGCAGCGCCGAAGGCAAGGCGCGCCTGGCCAAGGCCACTGAGGCGTTTGGCTACAACACCGGGAAGATTCTCAACGCCTCGCACGTGATCGTGTTCGCCACCCGCACCTCGATGAGCGAAGCGCATCTGAACGCCGTGCTGGACCAAGAGGCTGCCGATGGTCGTTTCCGCGATGACCAGGCGCGTGTCGGTCAGGACCAGACCCGCCGTGGCTACGTGAACCTGCACCGCTACGACCTCAAGGACGAGCAGCACTGGATGGAGAAGCAAACCTATCTGGCCCTGGGCACCGCCTTGCTCGGCGCTGCGGCCCATGGTCTGGATGCCACGCCGATCGAGGGCTTCGACAGCAAGGCGCTGGATGCCGAGCTGGGCCTGCGCGAACAAGGCTTCACCAGCGTGGTGCTGCTGGCGCTGGGTTATCACAGCGAAGACGACTTCAACGCCGGCCTGAGCAAGTCGCGCCTGCCGGCCGAGACCGTGTTCACGTACCTCTGATCGACCGCGCCGGGCCCGGTGTGCCAGGGCCCGGCGCCGCATCGATCAGAAGTTGGCCGGGGTATTGGCGCTGATGATTTCCGCCTCGTCCGGGCCGATGTTCTTGAAGCTGTGGGGCAGGGTGGTGGGAATGTAGTACCCATCGCCGGCGTTGAGCACACTGACCTGGCCATCGACCCACAGCTCGACCGTCCCGCGCGTCACCAACCCGCATTCCTCGCCTTCGGCGTGCACGATCGGTTCGCCCGAATCGGCGCCCGGTGCGTACAGCTCGCGCAACATGCGCATCTGCCGGCCTTCGACGCTGGCGCCCACCAACAGCATGCGCAGCCCATTGCGGCCCAGATCGGGCTGTTCACTGCCGCGAAATACATAGCGTTCTTCGCGCGCCGGCTCATCGAAGCTGAAAAACTCGGCGAGGCTCATGGGGATGCCTTCGAGGAGTTTTTTCAGGGAACTGACCGAAGGACTGACGCGGTTCTGTTCGATCTGCGAGATCGTCGAGTTGGTCAGGCCACTGCGGCGGGCCAGCTCGCGCTGGGAGAGGTTGTTGCGTTCACGCACCAGTTTGAGTCGTGTCCCCGTGTCCATAGCCGCCTTGTGAAGTGAGTGATCGGAGGTGTCAAAAATAATGGGCAGCGCATTAGAACACACTCTGATCCGCCGCGCGCTTGGCGCGTCAATCGCTGCGCGCAGCGGGTGCTGGCCAGAGCCCGACCAACAGCAACAACGCCGCCACGGCCAGGAACGGCAGGCGTGGATCGAGGGCGTAGACCAGCGTGCCGGCCAGCGGGCCGATCACCGCGCCCATGCCTTGCGCGGCGCTGATCGAGCCTGCCGTGGCGCCTTGCTCGCTCGGCCCCATGGCGTTGGCCGCCAGCGCTGAGAACGCTGGGAAAACGAAGCCCATGCCGCCTGCGGCGATGAAGAAGCAGGCCCACAGGGTCGGCGCGCTATTGGCCAAGGCGGCTGCCGCAAAGCCGATGGCGCTGACGCTGGCGCCGACACGAATCATGCGCAGCGGCGGCCACTGCAAACGACGCAGCAGCAATTGCGCGCCGATCAGCGCCACGCCGACCATCGTCAGCGCGATACCGGCGGCCTGGGCGGCATCGGTGCTGTTCAGTTGCAGGCGGTCGAGGGCGAAGAACCCTACGGTGATCTGCGACACGGTCACGCTCAGCATCGCGCTGAAGGCCACCAACAAGGGGCGACGCAAGCGTGGATCGCCCAGGCGCACCGCACTGGACACGTGGTTGTGCGGCAGCGGCCGAGGCTTGAGCTTGAGCAGCAGGACCACGAAGGCGCAGGCTGGCAGCAGCGACAGGGCGAAGAACGGCAGGCTCAGACTGTAGCGGGCGAGCAGGGCGGCGAGCGCTGGGCCGAGCACCAGGCCGACTGCGTTGGCAGCGCCCAGCAGGGCCATGGCTCGAGCCCGCTGCTGCGGCTCGACATGGTCGGCGATCAAGGCATTGCCGCCCACCGGCAAGGCGGCGTAGAAGGCGCCGATCAAGCCCCGGGCGAGCATCAGCCCGATGAACGCCAGGGTCGCGCCGGGCAGCAGGCGCAGGGCGCTGTCGATGAATAGGCACAGCAACCAGTAGGCCACCGTGAAGCCGGCACTGCCCAGCAACAGGATGCGCCGTCGGCCCAGGCGGTCGGCTGCCCGGCCCCAGGGGCGGGCGAGCAGCACCCAGACCACGCCGGACACGGTGACCGCCGCGCCGGCCTGCCAGGTGGCCATGCCCAGCAGGCGGGCAATGGGGCCGATCAGCACGACGAAGGCCATCATCGCCATGGTGCAACCCATGTTCGCCAGCAGTAGCGGTCGAAGGTCGAGCGTCTCCCCTGCGCTGTGCGGTGAAGCGGAGGCGGTATCCTGTGCAGTTGTCATCGGTACAGTCCATTGGCAAGTGAAAAAGTCGGCAATGGTAGTAAGAACGAATTAGCCACGCCGACCGTCACATGCGTCAGTCGCCGCGACGCAAAGGCCCAGGCCACATGCTGCGCATCACCCCGTCGCGGCGCACCAGCGCGTGCATCAGCGCTGCAGCGATATGCACCAGGACGGTGGCGAACAGCAGATAACCGGCCCAGCCATGGGCCTGCCGCAGCACGGCATACAGTTGCAGGTCATGCGGTGCGATGGCCGGCAGTTGCAGTGGCCGGGGATAGCCGCCCGCCGAGAGCATCGCCCAGCCCAGCAGCGGCATGGCCAGCATCAGGCCGTACAGCGCCAGGTGCGAGGCCGCCGCAGCGAAACGCTGAAGCGGCGGCAGATCCGCCGGTAAGGGTGGGTGCGGCAGGCTCAGGCGCAGGGCAATACGCAGCACCACCAGCACCAACAGCGCCAGGCCGGTGGCCTTGTGCAGTTCGATCAGCAGCGGGTGGCGGGTGGACAGGTCGCCGACCATGCTCACACCGATGAACAGCATGGCCAGGATCAGCACGGCCATGAGCCAGTGCAACGTGCGCGCCAAGGGGTGAAAGGCAGCGGGTTTCATGGGCGGGCTCCTGCGCCGAGGGTTTCCCGGCTGCGACGGTTGAACGATTCCGAGTAGGCGGCCGAGCGTGCGGCCAGGATCGGGTCGGCGGAGGGCTGAATGCCGTCGGGCAGGATCAGCGGGTCGAAATTCAGGTCGCGGCAGGCACCCTGTTCGGGCGCATCGACCTGGTCGATCACCAAGGTGCCAGCGTCCACGCTGCGTCGTGTCTCCGGCCACTGACTGGCCGGGTCGTCCACCGCATCGCCGGGCTCGGCAAGGGTCAGGCGCAAGGTCCAGCGCAGCGGTGCCCGGCTCAGACGGTGTTGCAGGTCGTGCTGCAGGTAGAGGTTGTCCTCGACCTTTGCCGGCAGTGGGCTGAAGGGCGTCTGCGCGACCATGCGCCAGCGTACGGCCTGGCGCTTGCCCTGGGCATCGACCAGGTAGAACGCGTTGAGGCTGTTGTAGTCGGTGTTGGCGAAGCTGTCGCTCGGTTTGGCGCTGCCGGCCCATTGGCGGAATGCCGCGCTTTCCGGGTGGGCGGCAAAGAACGCCTGGAGCTTGGCCGGGTCCGGCTTGCCGGTGCCGGGTGCCGGACCGCTGGCCAGCACCAGGTCGTAGAACCCCTGTGGATCGCTGACCGCCAGTACTGGCGGGTTGTTCATGCCGGTTCGCCACACCTGGCCATCATCGCTGCTGAACTGCACCGCCAGGCTGCGCGTCGGCACGCCGGCGTCGGGGCTGTAGGGGTTGGCGCCGCCGATGGCGAAGCGCCCGATCACCGGCACCCGCGCCTGGCTGAACACCCGTGCCGTGGACAGTGCCTGGGCCTGACCGCTGCTTTCGAACCAGCCGCTGACGCACAGGCCTTTGGCGTGGTTCTTGCGATAGCCGGGGTGATGACCGGCTTGGGCTTCAAAGGTGTCGATGATGCGCTGTGGCGTCAGGCCGGGGCGGCCGATCCAGCCGGCGGCATAGGCGAAACCTGCGCCCAGCGCGGCCACCGTGGCGGCGATGGCCGCCAGGCGCAGGGCCTTGGCCGAACCTTGCAGGGGAGTGTTCATGGTGACGTTCCGGGTCAGTGAATGAGCCGGTATGACGCAGGGCGCGAAAATTTATTCCCGCGACGGGAATAGATTCGTTCCAGCCCCGTCTGATCCTTACACTGACAGCCCGCGGGCCCGGAATCCGATATGCACGACCTGGACGAACGACAATGGCGCGATCTGCTGCAGCGTTTGCGGCGCTTCGCCCTGTGGTTGACCCGCGACAGCGCGGCGGCCGACGATCTGGTCCAGGCCACCGTCGAGCGCGCCCTGGCCCGCAGCGGGCAGCGGCGCGCGGATGAAAACCGCCGGGCCTGGCTGTTCACCATCCTCTATCGGCTGTTTCTCGACGGCAAACGTCGCGAACGTCTGCACGCGCGCTGGCTGGGTTGGTTCGGCCGTGGCGCCCAGGCTGACGAGCCGCTGGGCTACGACACCGAAAGCATCGTACTGGCCCAGGCCGACCTGCAGGCCTTCGCGCGGCTGCCCAGCGAGCAGCGCGCGCTGTTGCTGCTGGTCAGCGTGGAGGGCCTGAGTTACAAGGAAGTCGCCCAGGCCCTGGCCATTCCCATCGGCACGGTGATGTCGCGCCTGTCGCGCGCCCGCGCCGCGTTGCGCGAACTGACCGAGGGCACGCCTGCATCCCCGGCCTTGCGGAGACTCAAATGACCGACCTGATTCCCACCGAGCACGAGTTGCACGCCTATGTCGATGATCGTCTGACACCTGCACGGCGGGTCGAGGTCGAGGCGTGGCTGACGGCCCACCCGGACCAGGCGGCACGCATCGAAGCCTGGCGCCAGGACGCCCGGCGCTTGCGTGCGGCCTTGGCAGGCTTCAGCGACCTGCCGCCTAACCCGCACCTGGAGCTGGCGCCCTTGCGCCGACGCCTGGCTCGGCGCCGCCGTCAGCGTCTGGCCTCGGCGGCGGTGCTGGTGCTGGCGTTGGGGCTGGGTGGGTTCGGCGGATGGCAAGCCCGAGAGTCGACCTTGTTCGCCGGCCTGCTGCCGATGGCTGATGCGGTCGAGGCGCACAAATTGTTCGCCCAGACCGCGCAGTTGGATATCGCCGCCAAGGACCCGGCGCAGTTGCAAGCCTGGCTGGGTCGCCATTTCGCCCGCGTCGGTCAACTGCCGGACCTGAGCAGCTACGGCTTGCAGCCAGTGGGGGCACGGCTGCTGGCCAATGAGGACGGTCCGGCGGCATTGCTGGTGTTCCAGGATGCCGGTGGGCAGCGCATCAGCCTGTTCCTGCGCTCGCCGGGCGCGCACTACGGGCAGATGCCCAGTGGGCAGCGCGTGGATGGCCAGCTCGAAGCGCGGTACTGGTCCCATGGCGCCTACAACTTTGCCTTGGTCAGCGCCGCCGACGACAGTCGCGGCGAGCCTGTGCGTCAGGCGCTCGGCGTGAGCCTTTGAATGCGCGTAGGGGTGGGTGACGCCAGCGCTGAAAGCGCTATGCTTGCCGGCATGTCCAGCACACCACCCCTGCGTCAGCCCTGTCCTCCCGGCGCCTGCGATTGCGGCCGCGAGCAACTGCACGGGCAATCGCCCAAGGCCCAGCGCATCCTCTTGCTGACGCGGCAGGAGGAAAAGCGCCTGCTCGAACGCCTGGAGAATCTCAAGAGTCTCGAAGACCTGCAGCACTTGCAGACCAAGCTGTACGAGCAGTTGGGCATTCGTGTGCAGGTGGCGCCAGGCTACAACGAAGTGCGCACCATGCGCGGCTTCGTCATCGAGCTGCAGGACCAGCCGGGCCTGTGTCGCAAGACCCGGCAGGCGATTCCCGCCGCTATTCGCCGGGGCCTGGAGCGCAACCCGCAGGTTGCTTACCGCCTGCTCGATGCCCATGACTTGCTCGGCGGTGGCGGGGACAGTCCGGTCTGAGCCTCAGAAGCTCGCTTTGACCTGCAAGCCGACGATCAGCGCGTTATCGATCGCTTTGCCGGAGAAGGCGCCCGGCTCGATGATGTATTGCACATCGGGGCGCAGGTTCAGCCAGGGCGTGGCCTGGTAGCCATAGCTCAACTCGATCAACTGCTCGGCGCTGTCCAGGTCCGGGAAGTCGCGACCGGCCTCGAACGCCGAGGCCTCCAGCACCTCACGGCTTCGCGGGTTGGGCACGGCACGGCCGTAGCCCAGCGCCAAGGTGTCGCGTGGGCGACCCTCGAAGGGCTTGTATAGCACCACGCCCGCGCCGTACCAGCGGGTGAAGGGCGAGGCCGCCTTGCTCGACGCCGAATACTGCCCGAAGGCATGCAGGCTGCGCCCGGCCGAGGTTGAATCGTTCCACAGGGCCTGGTCGATCAACAAGTAATGGCCACCGCGCCCGGCCACTTCGCGGTCGCTGCCGATGCGCCGCACATTCGAGCTGTCGTAGTAGTAGCCCAGTTTGTATTCGCCCGGCAGTTCGCCCTGGAGCTTGTACACCAGTTCCACCGGTAGCACGGTACCGGTGGTGTGCTTGGGCCCCAGGTGCCAGGCGCGGCTGGAATTGCCATTGCTCTGCGGGTCGACGTTGAAGGCGGCCACGCGCAGTTGCCAGGACGGCGAGAAGTCGTACTTCAGGCGTGCCCCCAAATGTGCGTTGGGGTAGTTGGTCCAGCCGCTGCCGCCGGACATGTTCAGCGGGTGACCGCAGAAACCGGCGTTCATGAAGTTGCACAGGATGCCGCTGTCCAGGCCGCCCAGGTCGTTGCCCATGGCCATGTAGCCGAGTTTCACGTTCAGTGCCGGGGTGAACAGGCTGCGTTCGTAGCTCAGTTCGGTCAGGCGGGTGTACAGACCACCGTAGTTTTCCTGGATCGGCAGGCGGTTGCCCACCAGGTCCGCGGAGGCGCTGTTGCCGCGACGGTCATTGATCGTCAGTTGGACCTTGCCGCCATTGTCCAGGCCGTACAGCTTCGACAGGTCGAACTGCACGCCGAGCTTGACGTTTTGCGAGTAACGCGCCGAGCGGCGCAGGCCGCCATGGGCGTTGTAGGCGGTTTCGCCGCTGTAGTCGCCCGTGAAGCGGATGCCGTCGGCTTCGAGCTGGGAGCGCAGGCCGCCCCAGTCGCCGCTCAGGGTGGTGCGCTGCATCAGGTCGCCGTCGGCCAGGACGGCAGTGCTGGCCAGGGCCAGCAGCAGGGTAGGGGTCATGCGGGTTGCGGATGGCATTGCGGGGTCTCGGGTAGTCTTTCAGGGCCTGTCTGCGGATAAACCCACACCTACAGCAGTTGCGCGACTGCAGGTGCGGGTTCACCCGCGAAACAGGCGACGCGGTCTCAAGGCAAGGCGTAGGAAATCACATAGTCGCCACGGTCAGTGGACTGCCGCGCCCCACCGGCGGTGATCACCACGTACTGCTTGCCGGTCTTGGGCGAAACGTAGGTCATCGGCCCGCCCTGGCTGCCGACCGGCAGACGCGCCTTCCAGATTTCCGCGCCGTTGCTGCTGTCGTAGGCGCGCAGGTAGAAGTCCTGGGTGCCGGCGATGAACACCAGCCCGCCCTGGGTGGACAGGGTGCCGCCCAGGGTCGGCAGGCCGATCTTGATCGGCAGGTGCATGCGGATACCCAGGGGACCGGTGTCCTCGACGGTGCCCACCGGCACCTGCCAGGCGATCTTCTGGGTCTTCATGTCGATGGCGGTGAGGGTGCCGTAGGGCGGAGCCTGGCACGGAATGCCGGCCACCGACAGGAAGCGGTTCTTGTTCACCGCATACGGCGTGCCCTTGAGCGGCACCGCGCCCATGCCGGTGTTCAGTGCTTCGCCGCCGGAGGTGGCCTGGCCTTTGTTCTGCGACGGGATCATCTGGATCCACAGGCCCAGGCGCATGTCGTTGACGAAGATGAAACCGTGCACCGGGTCGGTGGACAGGCTGCCCCAGTTCATGCCGCCCAGCGAGCCGGGGAAGCTCAGCGACAGGTCGGTGCCTGGCGCGGTGTACAGGCCGTCGTAGCGCATCTTCTTGAAGTCGATGCGGCACAGCAGTTGGTCATACGGGGTGGCCCCCCACATGTCCGACTCGGTGAGGGTCTGCGCGCCGATCTGCGGCATGCCGACCGATTTGGGCTGGGTCGGCGAGTACGGCTCGTTGGGGATGTTGCTCGGCTTGACCGGTACTTCGTCGACCTGGGTCAGCGGTTTGCCGGTGGCGCGGTCGAGCACGTAGATCTGCCCGGCCTTGGTGCCGATCACCACGGCGGGTACGGTGCTGCCGTCGGGCTTGGTGAAGTCGATCAGGCTGGGCTGCATCGGCAGGTCGAAGTCCCAGAGGTCGTTGTGCACGGTCTGGTACACCCACTTCTCGTTGCCCGTGGTGGCGTCCAGGGCCAGCACCGAGGCGCCGTAGGTGTGGTCGAGCTTGCTGCGTTCTACGCCGTAGATGTCGGTGGACGAGGAACCCATCGGCAGGAACACGGTGTTCATCGCCGGGTCGTAGGACATCGGCGCCCAGCTGTTGGGTGTGCTGCGCACGTAGGTGCTGCCGTCGGCCGGGGCCTGGCGGTCTTGTGGGTTGCCCGGGTCGAAGGCCCAGCGCATCTGCCCGCTGATCACGTCGAAGCCACGGATCACGCCGCCGGGCATGTCGGTCTGGACGTTGTCGGCCACGCGGCCGCCGACCACCACGGTGGTGCCGGCCATCAGGGGCGCCGAAGAGAGCTGATAGTAGGAGTCCGGCACGTCGCCCAGGCCGGCCTTGAGGTCCACTTGGCCGTTGTTGCCGAAGCCCTGGCAGAAGGCGCCGGTGTCGGCATCCACCGCGATCAGGCGGCCGTCGATGGTGTTGGTCAGCAGGCGGCGCTGGCAGTTGGCGCCCGCCGGTACGCTGGCGACAGTGACCGGCGTGCTGTTGGGCTGGCTCGGCTGGGCGGTCGGCACGGTGGCGTCGAAGTAGGCCATGCCACGGCAACGCTGCCAGACTTTGGACTGGGCGTTGATTTCGTTCTTCCACAGCTGTTTGCCGGTGTCGGCATCCAGCGCGATCAGGTTGTTGTGCGGGGTGCAGATGAACACCTTGTCACCGACCTGCAGCGGGGTGAGCTGGTCTTCGGCGCCGTTGCCGTCGCTCACGGCCACGTCACCGGTGTGATAGGTCCAGGCGACCTTGAGCTGGTCGACGTTGCTGCGGTTGATCTGGTCCAGCGCTGCGAAGCGGCTGCCGCCTTCGGTGTTGCCATAGTGCGCCCAGTCTTTCTGCTCGGTGCCTGGCTTGACGGCGGTCAGGCCCGGACCGTTACCGGTGGGGGCGACACTGGGGTGAGCGACGAACATGTTGCCGGCAGCGATGACCACCACCACCGCCAGCACCGCCGCCACGCCGAACGCGCCACGGCCGGCGCGGGCGCCAGCGGCGCTCACCAGCAGCGGGTAGATCAGCGCCACCACGACGCCGATCACGGCGAACATGAACAGACGCGAGAACAGCGGCCAGAACACCAGGCCGACGTCAGCCAGCGCCCAGATCAGGGTGCCGATCAGGAACGCCGCGTACAGCCAGGCGCCCGCGGTCTTGCGGCGGGCGATCAGCAGCCCGGACAGGGTCATGGCCGCGCCGCCGATCAGGAAGTACCAGGAACCGCCCAGGCCGGCCAGCTTGATGCCGCCGGCGGCCAGCAACAGGCCGAGCAGGGCGATGATCACGCCCAGTCCTAGAAGGATGAAGGTTGAGGCGCCGGAGGCGCGGGGTGAGTTGTTCATGCCAGGGATCTCGCAGGTGGAATGTGCGAAGTCTAAGCCCTTAGCAAGCTAATTAACAAGTTGGTACATTTTGTTTTGTGACGGATTGTCGCAGGGCTGGCAGGCGTCATTTGAGAGAGTGTGTCGACATCGAGTCGATAAAAGAGGCGAAATACGGGTAAACGCCTCAGCAGCAGGATTCGACCAAAGTCGAGGCGCAGATCCCTCTCGGCGGCTATTCAACCTTTGAGTTCATGCTGCTTTCGATAGGCACCCGGTTGCACCCCGACCGCCTTGGCGAAGGCTCGGGTAAAGGCCGCGACCGACTGATAGCCGGCCTGCGCGCCGACCTGTTCCACGGTATTGCCCGCGCGCAGCAACTGGCAGGCATGGCGCATGCGCAGCGCCAGCAACACTTGGCCTGGCGACTGTCCGGCCAGTTCGTTGAAACGCTTGAAAAAGGCCGAGCGCGACAGACCGGCGCAGGCCGCCATGCTTTCCAGGGTCCAGGCCTGGCCCGGCGCATCGATCAGGCGTTCGAGCAGTCCGGCGAAGGCCGGCTGGCGGGCGAGGGCGATCAGGCCGCCCAGCGAGTCTGCACCTTGGCCATGCTGGCGCAGCACGTAGAGGAACAACAGGTGAGTGAGGCGTTCGAGCAAGGTCTGCGACGGCGCGGGTACCCGTCGGCACTCTTGCAGGATCAACTCGAACAGCGCCCGCCCAGCGCTTCCGGCAGGGTCTTCGGCGCGCAGCACGATCCAGTCGGCCAGCCCCTCGACGATCAGCGACGACAGCCCGGACTGGAACTGGAAGAAGCCGCACACCAGGCCCACACCGTCGCCGGCCTCCAGGTCCAGGGGCTGCATGCTGCGTCGCGGCTGGGCGCAGGCGTCGTGCGCATCGGCGTCGCTGGACAGCCGGTAGGGCAAGTCGCGCAGCAGGAACACCGCATCGCCGCTGTCCAGGCGCAGCGGCTCGGGCTGGCCGTCCAGGTGCAGCCAGCAATGCCCCTGGACCACCAGGTGGAAGCTGGCGCGGCCCATCCCCTGCGTGCTGGCGTGCCAGCCGCCGCAGTAACGGCCCACGTGGAACAGGCTGGCATCGAACTCCAGGCCCTCTAATAACCAATCGACGAGATGGCAAGACGAAATCATCTAATGCAAAGACTCAGGAGCAAGGAAAGGCGACTGATGAATATGGATGCGGCTTCTTATAACCAACAGACTGTAGGGACACTGTCAAAGGAGACCCCTCCATGTCCTCGCGCATTACTCTACACACTCTGCAGAGCGCCCCGGAAGCGGCGCGCCCGTTCCTCGAGAGCGCGCAGAAGAATTCCGGCTTCATCCCCAACCTGCTGGGCATCCTGGCCAACGCCCCTGCGGCGCTGGAAACCTATGTGACCGTGTCGGCACTCAATGGCAAGTCCGAACTGACCTTGGCCGAGCGTGAAGTGGTGCAGTTGATCGCCGCGACCAATCACGGCTGCGATTTCTGCGTGGCCGGCCATACCGCCGTGGCCCTGAACAAGGCCAAGCTGCCGCCCGCCGTGGTCGATGCCCTGCGCGCCCGTGGCGAGCTGCCCGATGCGCGCTATGAAACCCTGGCCGCATTCACCCGCGAAGTGATCGCCACCCGTGGCAACGTCAGCGACGCCACCTACCAGGCCCTGCGCGACGCCGGCTTCACCGAGGGCAACGCACTGGAAGTCATCTTGGGCGTGAGCCTGGCGACGCTGTGCAACTTTGCTAATGTGTTCGCCCAAACACCGCTCAACGACCAACTGAGCCAATACCGCTGGCAGCCCGAGGCGTAATCCGCGCCCGTTGCCGGCACCCGGCGTGATCAAAGGAGTAGGGACATGCTTGATACTGCATTTCGTCACTGGCTGGATGCCAATGCCGAGGCAATCGACCAAGGCCAGTGCGACCCGCACCGGGTCCTGGCGCACATCGCCGAATCGCAGGTGCTGCGTGTCGGCATCGCGCCGGCGCTGGGCGGCAGCGGTGGCGATGTCACTGATGCGGTGGAGGCCATCGCCGCCATCGCCAGCCGTTCGCTGGCCTCGGCGTTCGTCTGCTGGGGGCAACGCGCCTTCATCGAATACCTGTTGCACAGCCCCAACGAGGCGCTGCGCGAGCGTCTGCTGGCCGACCTGCTGAGCGGTGAATTGGCCGGTGCCACCGGCTTGTCCAACGCCATGAAGTTCCTCTCGGGCATCGAGGCCCTGCAGGTGCAGGCGCGTGCCCAGGCCGATGGCTGGACGCTCGAGGGCCGCCTGCACTGGGTCACCAACCTGCGCCAGAGCGGTTTCGTGGTGGCCGCCGCGATCGAGGCCGAGCAGGGCCAGGCACCCTTCGTCATGGCCATTCCCTCCGCCAGCGTGGGCCTGGAGCGCTCCGACGACCTGCAACTGATGGGCCTGCAATCGAGCAGCACGGCTGCGCTGGCGTTCCATCAAGTGCAACTGGACCGCAGTTGGCTGCTGCACGACAACGCCCGCGAGTTCCTGCCGCGCGTGCGCCCGGCGTTCCTGGCGCTGCAATGCGGCATGTCCATCGGCCTGGCGCGACGTGCCCTGGATGAGGTGCGCGAGCACCTGCAGGGGCGTGGCTCGTTCCTCGCCGAGGCCGAGCAGGTGCTGCGCGAGCGCCTGGAAAATACCGTCGGCGAGCTCAAGCAAGGCCTGCTCGATGGGCGTTTCCTGGCCCAGCCCGCGGCGCTGTTCAAACTGCGCATCACCTTGGCCGAAAGCGCCGCCGATGCTGTGCAGATGGAGCTGCAGGCCAGCGGCGGCAAGGCTTACCTGACCGCCTATGGCGAAGGCTTCGCCCGCCGCTGGCGCGAGTCGGCGTTCGTGCCGATCGTCACCCCGAGCCTGGTGCAACTGCGCGCCGAGCTGCAGCGCCAGGCGGCCAGTGTATGACCGACGTGCTGCTCGAAGCCCGCGCCATCAGCCTGGGCTACCCGCGCGACGGCGGCTGGCAGGCGGTGCTGGAACATTTCGACCTGCGCCTGGCGCCTGGCGAGGTGGTGACTATCCTGGGGCCCAGCGGCGTTGGCAAATCCAGTCTGTTGCGGGTGCTAGCGGGGCTGCAGCAGCCTGGCGGCGGCAGCGTGTCGCTGCATGGCCAGCCGCTGCAAGGACCGCACCCGCGCCTGGCCGTGGCCTTTCAGGACCCGAGCCTGCTGCCCTGGCTGAGCTTGGAGAAGAACGTCGCCTTTGGCCTGGATTTCGCCCGCCAACCGAAGCTGGCCGCTGATCAGCGCCGGGCGCGGATCGACCATGCCATCGAGGCGGTGGGCCTGAGCCATGCGCGCAACCAGTACCCGGCGCAACTCTCCGGCGGCATGGCCCAGCGCACTGCGTTGGCCCGCTGCCTGGCGCGTCAGCCCGAAGTGCTGCTGCTCGACGAACCCTTCGGGGCGCTCGACGAAGTCACCCGTGCCGACATGCAGCAACTGCTGCTGCAATTGATCGCCACGCACAATACCGCGGCGGTGCTGATCACCCACGACATCGACGAAGCGCTGCTGCTGTCGGACCGCGTGCTGCTACTGGGCAATCACCCGGCGCGCACCTTGGGCCAATGGCACATCGACCTGCCGCAGCCGCGTGCACAGCGGGTCGAGGAACTGGGCGCGCTGCGCATCGACATACTGAAAACCCTACGGCAGGCGAGCCGCCCCACCTCACATCCTTCCTCACCCCTGTCGTCGGAGTCCGTTCATGTGCATGGATGATTGCTGCTCTTCCTCTTCGCGTCGCGATTTCATCAAGCTCAGCGCCATGCTCACTGCCGCCGGCGCCCTGCCGATGCTGGCGAGCCTGCAGGCGCGCGCCGCCGCCGAGCCCGATGCGCCGGTGCGCATCGGCTATTTGCCGATCACCGACGCTACCCCGCTGCTGGTGGCACACAACAACGGCCTGTTCGAGGCCGAGGGCATCAAGGCCGAGCGTCCGGTGTTGCTGCGCAGTTGGGCGCAGGTGATCGAGGCGTTCATCTCCGGGCAGGTCAACGTGATTCACCTGCTGTCGCCGATGACCGTGTGGGCGCGCTACGGCAGCAAGGTGCCGGCCAAGGTGGTGGCCTGGAACCATGTCGGCGGCTCGGGCCTGACCGTGGCACCGGACATCACCGACATGAAGCAACTGGGCGGCAAGACCGTGGCGATTCCGTTCTGGTACTCGATCCACAACGTGGTGCTGCAGCAGATGCTCGCCGACAGCGGCCTTACCGCGGTCTCCAAGCCGGCCACTGCGGCGTTGGCGGCCAACGAAGTGAACCTGCTGGTGCTGCCGCCGTCGGACATGCCACCGGCCCTGGCCAGCAAGCGCATCGCCGGCTACATCGTTGCCGAACCGTTCAACGCCCTGGCCGAGAACCTCAAGGTCGGGCGCGTGCAGCGCTTCACCGGTGATGTCTGGCGCAACCATGCCTGCTGCGTGGTGTTCATGCACGAGCACGACCTGAACAACCGTCCCGAGTGGTCGCAGAAAGTGGTCAACGCCATCGTCAAGGCCCAGCAGTGGACCCGCGAGCACCGCGCCGAGGCGGCTGCGCTGCTGTCCAAGGCCGGCCCGAACAAGTACACCCCGCACGAACCGGCCGTGCTGACCAAGGTCCTGGCACCCTCGGCAGAGGACCGCGCCGCCTACCTGGCCAGCGGCGCCATTCGCCATGCGCAGTGGGATGAACGGCGCATCGACTTCCAGCCGTACCCGTTCCCCAGCTACACCGAGGAACTGGTCAAGCGCCTGAAAAACACCCTGATCGAGGGCCAGAGCGATTTCCTCGCAGCGCTCGATCCTGCGCAGACGGCCCGTGACCTGGTCGACGACCGCTTCGTGCGCAACGCCATCGCCGCAGTGGGCGGGCCCTCGGTGTTCGGCATCGCCGACAGCTTCGAGCGCAGCGAGGAGTTCGCGGACTGATGCGCAAGCCTGTGATCCATGCTGCCCTGGGCCTGGCCGGACTGGTGGCGTTGTTGCTGTTGTGGTGGGCCGGGGTGCGGGTGTTCGGCGAGGCCGATGGTTTGTCGGCGCGTTTCTCACCCCAGGCCACCTTGGCCAGCCTTGCCGAGTTGCTGGCGCACGGGGAGGTCTACGGGCACATCTGGGTGAGCCTCAAGCGCATCCTCATCGGCCTGCTGCTGGCGTTATTGATCGGCGTGCCGCTGGGGCTGCTGGTGGGCAGCTACCGGCACCTGGAGGCGGCGACCACGCCGGCCTTCCAGTTCCTGCGCATGATCTCGCCGCTGTCGTGGATGCCGGTGGTGGTGATGCTGATGGGGGTGGGCGATCAACCGATCTACTTCCTGCTGGCCTTCGCCGCGCTGTGGCCGATCCTGCTCAACACGGCGGCGGGGGTGCGTCAGCTCGACCCGCGTTGGCTGCAACTGTCGCGCAGCCTCAGCGCCACGCGCTGGGAAACCCTGTGCAAGGTGATCGTCCCCGGCGTGATCGGCCATGTGCTGACGGGCGTGCGCTTGGCCATCGGCATCCTGTGGATCGTGCTGGTGCCGTGCGAGATGCTCGGCGTCAGCGCCGGGCTGGGCTATTTCATCCTCGACACCCGCGACCGCCTGGCCTATTCGGAACTGATGGCGATGGTGCTGTTGATCGGTGCGCTGGGCTTTTTACTCGACGCCCTGGCACGTGGGCTGCATCGGCGCTGGGTGCATGCCTGAGCGTCAGTTACCCGCGCCATGGGCTGCCAGGCTGAAGGGCGCCAGGTCCACTGGCGGCTGCGTCTGGACGATCAGTCGAGCGAGGCCCTCGCCGCTGGCGCAGGCCAGGGTGAAACCCAGTGGGCCGTGACCGACATTGAGCCACAGGTTGTCCAGGCCCGGCGCCCGGTCGATGATCGGCTTGCCCAGCGCAGTGGCCGGGCGCAGGCCCGCCCAGGCTTGGATCTGGCGCAAGTCCAGGGCGGGAAACACTTCGCCGACCTGCCGCTTGAGCAGGGCGATGCGGCGCTCGGGGGCGTGCGCTGTGCGTGCGCCCAGATCCACCATCGCAGCGATGCGCAACGAATCCCCGAGCGGCGCGTAGAGGATCTTGCGGCTGGCATCGGTGATGCTGATTTTCGGCAGGCTGAGGTTCTCGTTCAGCTGCACGCTCAAGGTGTAACCGCGCAGGGGGTAGAGCGGCAGGTCGATGCCCAGCGGCTTGACCAACGGGACGCTGGCGATACCGCAGGCGATCACGAAACCATCGGCCGGCAGGCGATCCTCGCCCAACCTCAATGCGGCAAGCCGCGAACCGCGCCGCTCGAAGCCGCTGACCGCTTCACCCAAGTGCAAACGCACGTTGCGCATCCCCTGTAATTGCCGTTTCACACCCTCGCAGAACAGACGGCAGTTACCGACCGCATCCCCTGGCGTGAAGATCCCGCCCGCCAGACGTTCAGCCACCGCGGCCAATGCCGGCTCCAGTACGGTGCACTCGCTCGCGCTGAGCACCTGGTGACGGGCGCCGGCTGCCTGCTGACGTTCGAGCAGTCTCGCGGCAGCGCTCAATGAGGCGGCGCTGCGATGGATGATCAGCTTGCCGCTGTGGCGCAGGTCGAAGTCGATGGGGGTGTGCTGCAGCAGCTCGGTCATCAGCGTCTGGCTGCGCAACGACAGGCTGAGCATTTCGCCGAAGGTCTGCTCGACCCGCGATGCTCGGCACGCTCGCAGGAACGCCAGGCACCAACGCCACTGCCGAGGGTCCAGGCGCGGTCGCAGGTGCAGGGGGGCTTCGCGCGACAACAGCCAGCGGGGCAGGTGGCCCAGCACCGACGGGTCGGCCAGGGGCGCGACGTTGTTGTAGCTCAACTGCCCGCCATTGGCGAAGCTGGTTTCCAGCGCCACGTCCTGGTTACGCTCGACCAGCGTGACCTCGAGCCCGGCCCGCGCCAGGTACAGCGCGCTCGATAGGCCAATGACGCCTGCCCCCACTACCACGACGTGCATGCCATGCCCCCTGATCCGTGATCCGCTCCCGAGTATGGCCGGGAATCTCAATGGGTGCGTGGTCGGCTCTGACTCAACGCGGTATACGCCGCCCTGACCTCATCGAACCCGTAGCGCGCCTCCAGCCGCTTGACGATGAAATGGCCGCGCGCCATGTCCTGGTAGAAACGGGTGAACAGGGTATTGATCGTTGCCCCGGTCACCGCGCCGATGACCGGCACGGCCTGGGCGGCGAACTTGCTGGAAATGGTCACTCCGAAGCGCGTGGCGACTTTCTCGATCAGCAGCGCCAGCCACTTGCCGGCCTGCGCCGGATTGAGGTTCTTGACCGCCGAGGCGCCCTGGCGGGCGGCGATTTCAGCCAACTCGCGGGACACATGCTGCAAGGTGCGGCTGGTGAAACTGCGGGTCAGGTAGTAGCCGGTTTCGGCGGCGTCGTCGCTGTCGCCGGGACCGCCCAAGGCGAACACTTCGATGCACGCCTGCTTGGTGCTCAGCTCGCTCAGGTCGAAGCCTTCGCTGCGTGCCACGTCCGCGACGGCGCGCATCATCAAGGTGGTGGACACCGGCAGTTCGACGAACAGCGCCGGAGCACCGAAAGCGCCGCCAAGCGCGCCGCAGGTGGCGGCGTAGAATTTATGCAGGCGTGTCGAGGCGGCCGTGTGCGGACGATTGTCCAGGCTCCACAGCGCCGCCTCGGCCGACGTGTGCAGCGCGGCCTTGACCGCGCCGTTGATGCGCTTGGCCACCGGGCCGGGCAGGGCCTTGACCGCGCCTTCGATGGGCGAGCCGATCAAGGCCGAGAGCTTGGCGGTGAGCGAAGGCGACTCGAGCAGGGCGACGGCGCGCTTGAGGTCGTTGTAGTCTTCGGGGTGGTCTTGGATAGGCACCAGAGTCTCCAGGGCGTGTCGGGCATTAGGTCGGCGGGATAGTCTTCTGACCCTCGCGTGGCGCTGATTTCACCCGCAGCGGACAGATGGATTATTTTTGCCGCAGACCGTGGCGGTCAACACGGCATAATTTTCTGCGCGCGGCTTTCGTTACCCTCAAAGCTGCCCTGGGTCCAGAAGGACCGGGCCACCATCATCCCAAGGAGATTGCCAATGACTTCCGTATTCGACCGCGACGACATCGTGTTCCAGGTTGTGATGAACCATGAGGAGCAGTACTCGATCTGGCCGGACTACAAGGCGATTCCCGCCGGCTGGCACGCTGTGGGCAAGAGCGGGCTGAAAAAAGAGTGCCTGGCCTACATCGACGAGGTATGGACCGACATGCGTCCGCTGAGCCTGCGCCAGAAGATGGCCGAAGCGGCGGCGCAGTAAGCGGTGAGCGCACTCAACCTGCTGTGCCTGCCGTACTCCGGTGCCAGCGCCATGGTCTACAGCCGCTGGCGGCGCAAGCTGCCGGCCTGGCTGCAGGTGCGTCCGGTCGAGCTGCCGGGGCGTGGTGCGCGACTGGCCGAGCCTTTGCACACCGACATGCAGGGCCTGGCCCGGCAACTGGCCAACGAGCAGCGCCTGGCCGCCAGCACGCCCTACGCGTTGCTCGGCCATAGCCTCGGTGCGCTGCTGGCCTTCGAGCTGGCCCATGAGCTGCAAGCCCTGGGCTGTCCGCCACCGGTGGCGCTGTTCGCCTGCGGCACGGCCGCGCCCACGCGCCGCGAAGGCTATGACGGTGCCAACTGGCGCGAGCCCAGAAGCGACGCCGAGCTGATTGACGAACTGCGTGAGCTGCAAGGCACGCCCGAAGACGTGCTGGCCAACCAGGAGCTGATGAGCCTGACCTTGCCGGTGCTCAGGGCCGATTTCCTGCTGTGCGGGCGCTACGCCTACCGCCAGCGCACGCCGCTGCGTTGCCCGCTGCACGTGCTCGGCGGCACGGACGACCGCGCCACCGAGGAGCAACTGCTGGCCTGGAGCCGGGAAAGCCTGGGCGAGTTCTCGCTGGAGCGATTCCCCGGTGGGCACTTCTTCATCCATGAGCATGAGGACCGCGTGCTGGCCACGCTGACCGCAGCCTTGGAGCCCCATCGCCTGACCGCGTGATTGACGCGGCCGTTGTCCTGCGGGAGGCTGGGCGCTTTCTTCAGGACAAGGGCCGTCCCCATGCTCATCGATCCCCGCCAGGCCACGCTGCTCGTGGTCGATATCCAGGAACGCCTGATCGGCGCCATGAGCGACCCGCAGGGTATGCGTGAGCGCGCCCGCTGGCTGCTGGCCGCCAGCGCCGAGCTCGAGGTGCCGACCGTCATCTCCGAGCAGTACCCCAAGGGCCTTGGCCCGACCCTGAGTGAGCTCAAGGCCGCTACCCCCCAGGCCGAGGTGGTGCAGAAGCTGCATTTCTCGTGCGTGGCTGCCGACTGCCTGCCGCCCAGCCTGCTGGCGCGCGAGCAGGTGATCGTCTGTGGCATGGAAACCCATGTCTGCGTGCTGCAGACCGTCTTGGGCCTGCTGGCGCTGGGCAAGCAGGTGTTCGTGGTCGAGGATGTCTGCGACAGCCGCACGCCGGCGAGCAAGGCGGCGGGTCTGGCGCGCATGCGCGATGCCGGGGCGCAGATCGTCACCGGCGAGATGGTGCTGTTCGAGCTGTTGGGCAGTGCCAGTCATCCGCTATTCCGCCATATCAGCAAAACCTACCTGGTGGGAGAGCGCTCCTGAACCGCGTGTGGTTGGCCAGCGCGGTACTGCTGCTGGCCGTGCTCCAGGGCTGCGCCGGGCGTCGGGAGCAGGCGCCGAGCGCCGACCCGGCCCAGGTGCGCGCCGAGCTTCTGCGTCTGTTGCCCACCACGCTCAAGGATCGCCAGGGCTGGGCCGAGGATATTCAGGTGGCTTTCGCCGCCCAGCGCCTGGAGCCCAGCCGCAGCAACCTGTGCGCGGTGCTGGCGGTGACCGAGCAGGAGTCGACGTTCAGCGCCGATCCGCAGGTGCCGAACCTGGGGCGCATTGCCCGTGAGGAAATCGACCGCCGCGCCGCACGCTTGCACATTCCCGGTCTGCTGGTCGACGGTGCGCTCAATACCCGTTCGGCCAATGGCCAGACGTACCAGCAACGCTTGCAGGCAGTGCGCAGCGAAGGGCAGCTCAGCGCCCTGTTCGACGACTTCCTCGCCGGCCTGCCGTTGGGCGAGTCGCTGCTCGGCGGTTTCAACCCGGTGCGCACCGGCGGGCCGATGCAGGTCAGCGTCGATTTCGCCCAACGTCATGCCCAGGACTACCCCTATGCGCACGAGGGCAGCCTGCGTCAGGAGGTGTTCACCCGCCGTGGCGGCCTGTACTTCGGCATCGCCCATCTGCTGGGCTACCCGGCCCATTACGAGCGGCCGCTGTATCGCTTCGCCGACTACAACGCCGGCTGGTATGCCAGCCGCAACGCGGCGTTTCAGGCGGCGCTGAGCCGGGTGACGGGCACTGCGCTGGCGCTGGACGGCGACTTGATCGCCCCGGGCGCGTTGCTGCCGGGCACCACGGAGCGCGCCGCACGCCGCCTCGGCACGAAGCTGGGGCTGCGCAACCCGCAGATCCGCAGCCAGTTGGCGCTGGAAAACAGCCTGGCGCTGGAAGACAGCGCGCTGTATCGCGGCGTGTTCGCCCTGGCCGATGCCCAGGCCGGTAAGCCGCTGCCGCGCGCGGTGTTGCCTGGGATCGTACTGCAGAGCCCGAAGATCACCCGCACGCTGACCACCGCATGGTTCGCCGAACGGGTGGATGGGCGCTACCAGCGCTGTTTGCAGCGCTGAGGGGCAGGGGCGGACTTGGCCTTGTACGCGTGTGATCCATGAGCGGGCTTGATGGGTACGAGCAACGCAGGGCGCTGAACGTTGAGCCCTGAGCGCAACCTTTCAGGCGCCCCCAGCCCGTCTACCGCGCAGCAGCAGCGAAGCCAGCGCGCAGCCGGTGAGCGCCAGGCACGCCAGGAAGAACGCGTCGCTGTAGGCCATCAGGTAGGCCTCGCGACGGACCGTCGTCGCCAGCATTTCAAGCATCTGCTGCGGATGGGCCAGCCAGGTCTGCTGGCCGATCCGCTCTTGGACGCCTGCGGAAAACACCGTCACATGCTCATGAATACGCTCGCTGTGCACCCGCTCGCGGGTGGCGACGATCTGCGTCAGCACCGCCGTGCCAATGGCGCCGCCGAGGTTGCGCAGCATGGAGAACACCGCCGAAGCCGAGCCCGCCTCGCGTTTGTCCAGCCCGGCGACCGCCAGCACCGACAGCGCGACCATGATGAACGGCTGGCCAATGCCGCGCACCACGGTCGAGGGGATGATCACGTTGTCGGCGCTGTCGGCCGTGAGGCTCGCACCCAGCCAGCAGCCCAGCGCCATGATCAGAAACCCGCTGGCGACCATGAACTTGGCGCTGGTCCACTGCATCAGCCTGGGCATCAGCGGCGCCAGCAGCAGTTGCACCAGGCCATAGGCGATCAGCGCCACGCCCACGTCGCGGGCGCTGAAGCCCTGCAACTGCGACAGGTAGTTGGGCACCAGGAACACCAGCCCGAAGGTGGCCGCGCCGAAGATGAACATCGCCACGCTGGCCACGCCGAAGTTGTAGTGCCCCAGCAGGCGCAGGTTGATGAAGGCGCGCTTGCCCAATAGCTGGCTGAGCACGAACACCACCAGGGCGATACCCGCCATCAGGCTCATGCCGAGGATGTAGGACGAACTGAACCAGTCCAGACGGCCACCTTCCTCCAGCACGATCTGCAGCCCGCCCAGGCCCAGCACCATCGCCGCGATGCCCAGCCAGTCGCCCTTGCGCAGCAGTTCCAGGCGCAGCGCACGGGCGTCGATGGACCAGGCGATGGCTGCCAGCAGCGCCACCCCGGGAATCAGTTGCAGGTAGAAGATCCAGCGCCACGAGTAGGCGTCCGTCAGCCAGCCGCCCAGCGACGGACCGGCGGCCTGGGCCACGCTGTTGGCCAGGCTGAACAGCGCCATGCCCATGGGCATGCGGCTGGGCGGCAGCTCGGTGATGATCAACTGGAACGACAGCGGGATCAGCACCGCCCCCGCGGCGCCCTGGATCACGCGCAGGAGGATCATCGCCTCCAGGTTCGGTGCCCAGGAGCAGGCCACCGAGGCCAGCAGGAAAATGAACGAGCCGGTCCACATCACGCGGCGCAGGGCGAACACCTCCACCAGCCAGGCCGTCAGCGGAATCATGACGATTTCCGCCACCAGGTAGGCCGTGGAGATCCACGAGCCTTCCTCGAAGCTGGCGCCCAGCGAGCCGCGGATTTCCGGCAGCGCCGCGCTGGTGACGTGCACGTTCATCCCGGCCATGAAGCAGCCCAGCAGCCCGCCCAGTACCGCCACCCAGGCGCGCAGCGAGACCGTGCGTTCAGTGCTCATCGCCAGGCTCCGCGCGGGTGTCGACGCTGGTCAGCACCGACATGCCGGGCAACAGGGTGATGCCCTCGGCGGGATTGTCGAGCAGGATACGCACGGGAAAGCGCTGGACGATCTTGGTGAAGTTGCCGGTGGCGTTGTCCGACGGCAGCAGGGCGAAGACATTGCCCGAGGCCGGCGATAAGCTGGCGACCCGGCCATGCAGGCGCGCCTCGGAAAAGCTGTCGACGCGGATCTGCACCGGTTGTCCGGGGCGCATGCGCGCCAATTGGGTTTCCTTGTAGTTGGCCACCACGTAGGCCTGCTGCACCGGCACCACTGCCAGCAGCGGTTGGCCCGGCACCACGTATTGACCGGCACGCACGCGGCGCTGGCCGACCACCCCGGCGATGGGCGCGCGGATCAGCGTGTCCTGCGCGTCCTGCTCGGCCAGCGTCTGCCGCGCCTGGGCCTGGACCAGCGCCGCCTGCTGCTGCTCGAGCACTGCGCCCGCCTCGGTGGCGCGCGCCTGGACCATGGCCAGGGTCGAGCGCGCCTCGCGCCACGCCGCCTGTGCGCCTTGCCAGTTGGCCTCGGCCTGGTCCGCACTGGCACGGGCGCTTTCCAGGCGCTGGGCGGTCGCGGCGTGGTCGCGCACCAAGCCACGATAGCGCGTGAGGTCCAACGCACTGCGGCGACGTTCGGCGGCGGCACTGCGTTGCGTGGCCTCGGCCTTGAGGATCGCCTCGCGCTGCTGATGGATGCCCTCGGCGGCGATCTGCTGTCTGGCCTTGGCGACGTTCAGCGCGGCCTGCGCTTGCGTCACCGCCGCCTGCGCCTGGTCGAGACGGGCGCGGTAATCGTCGCTGCGCAGCTTGACCAGCACGTCGCCGGCGTGCACCGGCTGGTCGTCTTCGACCATGACCTCGGCCACATAGCCGGCCACCCGTGGGCTCAGGGCCACCCAATCGGCGCGCACGTAGGCATCGTCGGTGGTTTCCAGATAACGCCCGGTGCTCCACCAGTGGCCACCGTAGGCCAGCACGGCGAGGCCCGCCAGGCCGGCCGCACCGACCCAGAACAGGCGGCGACGGGCGGCCTGACGCTTGGCATGGGCGGTGGCAAGCGCATCGTCAGGGGTTACGGCAGTGTTCATGGTCGCACGTCCATTTCGGTGGTTTGCCAGCGCCCGCCAAGGGCGCGGAACAGGTTGACCTGGGCCTGGGCCAGGCGACCGCGCGCCAGCACTTGCGTGGCGCGCAGGGTGATCAGCTCGCGTTCGCTGTCGAGCAGGGCGAGGCCGTCCAGGCTGCCGGCGCGGTAACCGGCGTCAGCCAGGGCGTAGCCGCGCTGGCTGTGCTGCAGCGCCGCATCCAGGCCCTGCACGTGGCGTCGTTCGCCGTCGTAGCGAGCCAGCGCCTCACGCACGTCCTTGAGGGCGGCCAACGCCACGCTGCGGTAGTGCGCCACTTGGCCGTCGGCCAGCGCCCGGGCCTTGTCGAGGCGGGCGCGGTTGGCCTTGAGGTTGGGAAACTGCCAACTGATCAGCGGGCCGATGGCGAAGGTCATGGCGCGGCTGCTGCCGAGCCGATGCGGGTGTGAGTCGGCGGCGGTGAATGCGGCGCCGAAGCTCACCTGCGGATACAGGTCGGCCTGGGCGATGTCGATCTGCAGCCTGGCAGCGCGCAGTTCGCGCTCGGCCTGACGCACGTCGGGGCGACGTTGCAACAGGTGCCAGCCATCGCCCACGGGCAAGGGTGCGGACAGCGTGGGAATGACCGTGCAGCGATCGAGCGGGCGGGCATTGGCCTGGCCGCTGAGCAAGGCCAGCTCGAAGCGGGCGATCTGCTGCCGGGCTTCGAGCATCGGCATGCGCGCGCGCACCTGCTCGCGCAGGCCCAGCAGCCGCTCGCTGTCCAGTTGGGTGGTCACGCCGGCCTGCACTTGGCGCTCGCTCAGGCGCACGCTGCGTTCGAGCGAGTCCAGGGACTGCCGGGCCTGGACCAGGCTGGCGCTGGCCACGCAGTGGTCGAGGTAGGCGCGGGTCGTCTGGGTGGCCACTTGCAAGCGCACCTGTTCGAGGGCGGCGCGGCCGGCCTGGGCCTGGGCGCGTGCCCGTTGCAGGCTGGCCTGCACTTGGCCCCACAGGTCGAGCTGGTAAGCCAGTTCGATGCCGGGGCTGAACTGCCACTGGCTCGGCGCGTGGCGGTCGTTGACCTCGGCCAGGGTCTGCTCGTCGCTGCGCTTGCCGTAGGTGGCGCCCAGGGTCAGCTCGGTCGACGGCCAGCGCCTTGAGTCGATTTCGCCAATGCCGGCCAGCAGGGCCTGGACGTTGGCTTCGGCCTGGGCCAGGTCCTGGTTGTGCGCCAGGGCCTGCTCGACCCAGCGGTTGAGCTGCGCATCGTCGAACAGCGCCCACCAGCGTTCGGGCAACGGGCGTTGCTCAAGACCGGCTGGCAGATCACGCAATGGCCCGTCTGGTATCACGGCAGGCGGGTCTTGCGGCGCAGGTGGCCCGGCGCAGGCGGCGAGCAGGACGAGCGCGCCAAGGGTCAGCCCGCAGCGGGCAGGGTGGCGCAAGGGAAAAGGTGGAAACATCGCATCGTTCGCTTGAAAGGTCGTGCTGCAAGCTTAAGGAGCCCGACCCCCAGGGTGCTGTCGCCAACGGGACAAGTCCGCGCGCGCTAAGGCCAACCTGGGGCTCAGCGATCCTGCGCCTGCGCACCGCCCAGCACGCCAAGCTGCCAGTCGCTGGGTGCATGCCCGAGAATGCGTTTGAACATGGCGGCAAAGGCGCTGGCGCTCTGATAGCCATGCTCCAGCGCCACGGCCAGGATCGGCCTGCCAGCGGCCAGGTGCTGCTGACTGAGCATGACCCGCGCCCGCGCGCGCCATTCGCCGCAGGACATGCCCAACTCGCGCTGAAACAGCCGCGCCACGTTACGGGCGCTCATGTTCAACTGCGCACCACAAGCCTCGAGGCTCAGTTCCTGGGAAGGCTCTTCGAGGAAGCGCTCGCACCAAGCGCGCAGACGGGCATGCTCGGGCATCGCCACGAACCCTTCGACGCGCCGGGCATGGGCCAGTTCACGGCGGATCAGCGCCCGCACATGTTCGCCTTCCTGCGCGCCGAGCATGCGCGAAGCGGCGAGGATCAGCTCGCGCAGCAGCCCCGATACCACGATCAGTTGGCAGCGCTCGGCCTGGCCGTCGAGCAGCAAGGTCCGCAGGCACACCGCACCTTGCATGTGCAGGGCGTGGCTGACCCCGGCCGGCACCCACAAGGCGTGGCCGCCGGGAATCACCCAGTTGCCGCGTTCACTGCTCACGCGCATCACGCCGCAGGCGGCGTAGAGCAGTTGATCTTCGGCGTGACAGTGGCTGGCGATGTGTTCGCCAGATCGATAGTCCATCTCCAAGGCTTGCATGCACGAGGCTCCAATTGATTGGATCCAATCATACGTGGGCGCAGCGCGCATGGCTTGCTAAGAGTGGCGTGGATTTGAGATCAATTACCTTTGTATGCCGTCCATGGCGCATAGAAAGGTGAATTATTGCGTGATAGAGGCAAGTTCAAGCAGATTGCGTGGCAGCGCTATTGCTCACGTGGCGCCCAAGCACCAGCACGGTGACGAAGCCGCAGCCGACCAGAGCCGTGGCCAGGCTCAGCAGCATCGGGCTGCCGAACTGATCGACGATGCGCCCACCGAAGAACGAACCCAGGGCGATGATGACCTGGAACATCGCCACGAACAGCGGCATGCCGCGCTCCACGTCCTTGGGCGCGACCACGAACATCCAGATGTTGGCGCAGGCTGGAAACGCGCCGAAGGCGAACCCCCACAAGGCAATCAGCATCAGCGCACCGGTCAGACTGGTGGCAAAGGCGGGGAACAGCGCGGTACTGGTGCCGATCAGCAGGGCCACCAGCAGCAGGGTGTAGCGCACGCTGCGACTGGCAGCATAGCCGGCGAACAGGTTGCCGATCACTCCGGCCACACCGTAGAGCAGCAGCAGCGAGCCGATGGTCGGCCCGTCGAAGCCGGCGCGTTCCTTGAAGAACGGTGCGACGTAAGTGTAGGCGGCGAAATGTGCCAGGCCGATCAGCAGCACGGCGATCAGGCCCACCCGGGCCAAAGGATTGAGGAACAGGGCCGGCAGGTCGCTGACCCGAATGGCCTTTTCCGGGGTCAGCCGTGGCAGCAGGAACACCTGGGCCAGCAGCACCGGTACGCCCACCAGCGCCGTGACCAGGAAGGTCATGCGCCAGCCCATGAGGCCGCTGAGCCAGGTGCCCACCGGCACCCCCAGCACGGTGGCGAGGGTCACGCCGGCCATGATGATCGAGTTCGCCTGGCCGACGCCGACGCCCCGTGGCGCCAGGCGCCCGCTCAAGGCGATGGCGGTGGCCCAGAAGCCGCCGATGCTGATGCCCAGCAGCACGCGGCCGAGCAGCAGCAGATTGAAGTCGCTGGCGTACGCCACCACGGCGTTGGCCACGATCATGTTGAACGTCAGGCCTACCAGCAGGTAGCGGCGATCCAGCGCGCCGATGCTCACCGACAGCAGCGGCGCAGCGAGGGCCGCCATGATGCCGGGCAGGGTCACCATCAGCCCGGCGTGACCGGCGCTGATACCCAGGTCGGCGGCGACATCGTTGAGCACACCGACCGGGAGGAATTCGCTGGTCACCAGGGCAAAGGCGCCGACGGCCACCGAGAGGATCGCCAGCCATTGCTGGAGCAGGCTTTGTTGCGCATGTTCGGGACGGCCCTGATGGGCCGGGTTCGGCGGCATGATACAGATTCCAAGAAGAGGTCGCCTGGGGCAGGCGAGTGAGGCGGGGAAAAATGGAAGGCGATTATAGGAGGGCCTGCGGCCTGCTCCATAAGCAGGCCGTTCGATAGTGATCATCAGTCAGATCGATGGTGCGTGCCGCGCTTCAGCGCGTTGAGACGACAGGCGTCGGCCGACAGGAGGCGTTCAGTGGGTGAGGACTTTGGCCAGGATACGCCAACCCTTGTGCAAGGTTCTGCCGCATGTGGGTGATGCCAAGGATAGAGGGTCGCAGCAGACGGTGGCATGAACTGCGGGATTCGACCTGACCGTGAGTTGTCTTGGAGGCATGGCGGGTTCGCAGGTCATGGCCGGCCACTGGGGCGTCGGCTGATCGATGTGCAGCACTTTGAATGAAGCCCTGCCGTGCTCCACGTTGGGGATGGCAAGTTCGACGGTCATTCCAGTCAATGTAGTGAGGGTAATTCGGACATCGATAACTTCGTCATGAACGCCGTTGCACAGCAAACGAGTGATTTCATTACCGAACAAACCGGCGCCCTCGTTTTGCCCCCAGACATCGCCGTTATGTAGAGATGCCGTGACCTTGATAGTGCCTCTCGTATCCTTGAGTTTCAATGCAGACATACTCCTGTCAATGGCAAGGGACCCAGTGGCTCGTCTCGATGACCCCGGTAAGGTATCAGTTAAAAAAGGTCGAATGACTCCAACTCTGGAGCATTGGGTCAAAGGGGAGAGTCATTCGACCAAAGCACAGTTGGGAGCAACTGAGGATGGAACCGTCACAATTATGGCGGTAGCGCTTTCACGGGCCAATTGAAATTAATAACCGCGCTATTGGAAAAAACTATAGGGTTGCGAGCGTGCGATGCTCAGTTCTATAGTGACTGCCACTTGACGTTCTGTCGGGTGAGTGCTGAAGTCAGGTGAAAATGTGCCGTATTCCCACGGTACCCTAATTGAGAGGCGGTGATGAAATGAGTAAATATACGGTGACCTGTTTGCACTTGCACAGTCTGGCCCTTGGGCAGTTTGGTAAATTGACTGCCGAGATTCAATTGCCAGCGGGTTCGACGACCAACTATTCAATCCCCGCACCGGTCAAGTTGGAGCACATGAGTATCGCCGAACTGAAAGCGTACATCCTCAGGGATTTCGAGATGGCTAATCAGGATTGACCGCCCCCCTGATCGGCCTCTGAAGAGCGAACGTCATGCGCATACTCGGGCTATCTGCAGCAAGGGATTTGGCACAAGATTGTGTTCATAGATGCGTATCTTGGCGCCTGTCGGTGCGGCACAGACATCGATCACTTCACCGGCATGCACAGCACTCGGCACGATATTTTTTCGTGTCGAGAAGCCTGTGAACGTTGCGCCAACTATTATTGTTGAGTGTAACTTCGACATCAGGCAGGTGCTGTAAGTGCGTGGTGTTTTGTCCATGTTCAATGCCAGTGATGGTGTGTGCGGTGTTCACGAAAAGTCCGTCAGAATTGCTATGATCATGCCGGCGCTTAAAGGGGGCTAATTTGATTCGCTTGTTCATGGTCGGCTTGCGCTGAAGTACTATGGGTTTGGCAATGATTATTCCCTTCGGTGCTGATTTTGAAGCGGTTAGAGATGATGTTCATCATTGCCGTGAGCCATAGAATTGGTCTAATGCTCCTACTGCAGTGCCATGTATGGGCCTGCTGAGCGTCGCTCGGGGTTGTCAGCCCGCTGTGCGCCTCGGCATTAAGTGCGTTGTATCGAAATAGGTGATAGTTGCTAGCACTCGATTGAATTTTCCGGTGCTGTGCGTGGCGCGTAGTGTGAGCCCAAGACCCCGAAACTTGACGAGACGGGGAGGTCATCAAGGTGAACATCATGGGACTTATGGATGCGCTTCACGGTCTGGCTGCCATTGGTTTGGCCGGAGCGGTCATTCTGGCATTGGACTTTCCGTGGTTGGGCTTTCTGCCATTCTGAAAAGGATTGAAAAGCCTCGTCTGAGACGAGGCGAGGTGACAGTCATCAGAAGTAGTACGGGAATTTCAGGCTGAAGGTGAAGTCCGGCGCGTCCTCGGTGAGGCCGATCGAAAGGTTGGGCACGATGGTCAGGTGATCGCTGGCCGCCAGGGTCATGCCGACGTTGAAGTAGGCCGCGTTGGCGTCGCTGCTCTTGACGTCGGCCCAACTGTCGCCGGTTTCCGCGGATTTGATCCGCGAGCGCTTGGCGATCAGGTCCGAGACCGAGAACGACATCGACATCTTCTCGTTCAGCGCAAAGGCCACACCGGCCCCGACCTGGAAACTGTCGCCGATCTTCACCTTGCCCGGCACTTTCTGGTTGAGTGTGGAACTGACGTCGCCGAACGATTCCTCGAAGGTATGGGTATACGACAGGCTGCCGAACAGCACCGCCGGGTCGAAGGTCTTGACCAGCGAAATGCCTGGGCTGATCGACCACACGCCGTTGCCAGTGGGCAGGTCTTCGGGGTAGCTGAGGCTGTCGTTGGCAGTGTCGCGGCGCAGCTTGATGCCGAACGGGTCTTTGCCGGTCGGCGCCTTGACCCGCAGGCTGAACACCGCATCCGGGGTGTTCTCGGACTCGTCGAGGAACTTGTAGGCGACCCCGAAGTTGACGTCGCCCAGGGTCGGGTCGCGGGTCACGCTGCGTTCGGAAATGCCCTGGGCATTGTTGCCGACGCCGCCGGACTGGTAGGTCGATTCGCGGTAGATGATCGGGGCGTTGACGTCGAACTGCCAACGGTTGTCCAGGTTGTAGCGGGCGGTGAGGTCCAAGGTCCAGTTGTCGGCCTTGATCCGGTCCAGGTTGATGTTGCCCAGGAAGATCGAGTCCAGCGCCAGGAAGCCGTTGAGGATCAGTTGGCGGGTGTCGTAGCGGGCATAGCTGATGCCGGTCTCGACGCTGAAGCGGCCGCCGCCGAAGAATCCGCTGGCTTCGTCGTAGAGGTTGGAGACGCTTTGCGCCGGCGCCGAATCGTCCTTGAGCGATTCGCCATAGGACGCGCCACTGGCGCTGCCGGTGCTGCCTGCAGCGGCGATCGCCTGGTTGTTGCGCGGCGCTGAAGCCGGTGAGCGGGTCAGGCGCTTGGGAGGCGGCGCTGCCGGTTGCTCCTCGACCTGGCGCACGCGCTGCTCCAACACCATCAGCGCTTGTTGCTGCGCGTCGTAACGCTGCTTGAGCGCGGCCAATTCAGCCTTGAGCGCTTCCACCTGGGGATCGTTCGCTGCATACAGCAGCGACACCGGCAGCAAGGTTCCCAGGCACACAACTGCCCCCAACGACAACGATCGATGCATATGTCAGCCGTCCCTTCCAACCCCGTTGATTGAAGCGAAGCGTAGATCAGTATCCGGTGACTCGAAGGCCTTTGAGTTGGTCGAGATTGCAGTTCAAAGCGCCCGAGGACGGCAGGTTGTCGCGCAGCACCACATTGAGCTGGGTCAGGTTGCTGACGGCGTTGTTGCCACCGAGCAAGGTGGTGGCCTGGAGCATGCCGCCATTGGCCAGGCGTTGCAGGCTCTGGCCCTGGTTGTCATTGGCCTGGATGGCCATCTGGATGCCGTTGCCGCTGTTGGAGACGCTGAGCGTGCCGGCCGCATTGCTGTTGCTCAGCGTGGTGCCGGCAGGCAGCGGCTGGCCTTGGGGCAGGGCGGCGTCGCCCACCTGGCTGGCTTCGCGGACAGTGATCGCCACGTCGTTGTAGGCACTGTTGTTGTCCCCGGCGGCGCGCACCGACTGGGTCACGCCCTGGGTGCCGTTGAGCAGCCCGGCGCCACCTTCCACCAGACCGTTGCCGTGGGTGGGCAACTGCCCGGTGCCTTTCTCGCCGGTCATGGACACGTAGAACTGCGGCTTGATCACGCTTTGCTGCACCTGCAGACTGGTGGTCGCGCCGATGCGGTCACCCGCGGCGTTCTGCCAGGTGCTGCTCATGACGATGCCGAAGCTGATGATGCGCCCCGGCATCACGTATTTGCCCCGCAACTGCGCCAGTTCCTGGTCCTTGACCTCGACGGGCTTGAACACCTGTGCGTGGACGGGAAGGCTGGTCGCCAGGCAGGCGGCGACCAGCCAGTTGATCGTCTTCATCGCTGCTCCCGGGGACTTGGCGCCCCTTGTGTTGATGGTCAGAAGAAATCGCTCTGGATGAAACCGAACTCCATCAGTTGCGCGTCCTCGACCGGGTAGAAACCGTCGATGCGCCGCTTGGCGGTCAACGGCGCCGGAGGGTCGAGCAGGGCATTGGCCTTGTCGTAGCCGGGGCCGATCACGGCGAAGATGATGCCGTTCCAGCCTTTGCGGAAATCCTCGAGGGTGTAGCGCTTGTGGCCCAGCACCGGATCGCCGATGTAGACCCAGCCCCTGTCGATGCGCTGTAGCACCACGAAGTGCTTGTAGCCGCGAATGTCCATCAGCACGATCACCGGGATACTGAGTTTATCCAGGGTGTCGGCTTCGATTCGGTAGCCACGGGCACGCATGCCGATGCTTTCGACGTAGCGCTTCATGTCGAGCATGGAAAAGCCCTGGACCTTGACCGTGTCCTGGTCGGAGTGGGCAAGCATGCCCTCGATCACCTGGTGTTCATCGACATCGAGCCAGTAGGCCTGCTTGAGCACCGTGGCCAGGGCGGCGGCGCCGCAACTGAAGTCGGTCTTCTGCTGCACCAGGTCGGCGAAGCGGCGTTCGCGCAGGCTCTGCACCGGCTTGTAGACCAGCGTGCCGCCGGGTAGGGCAGCGATGGGCATCTGCGTCGCTTCGGCGTGGCCGGCAAGCAACAGCAGTGTGGCAATCAGCACAACGCGCATGACGTTCTCCACCGCATCCACACACGCAAAGGGGCCCCGCAGGGCCCCGTACCACAGGCGTTACATGCAGGCTTTGCACCCTGCGGCGATGGACAGCGAGTTGGTCTGCTGGTTGCCGACACCCGCCGAGACGTTGGCGCCGACGTTGCCCGAGACGTTGTTCAGCGAGTTGTTCAGGTTGGCGTTGTTGGTGACCGGGTTGCGCCAGCCGGTGGGGGTCAGCACTTGGTAGGAGGCGACGCCGGCCAGGTCGAACGTGCCTTCTTCGTGGAGTTTGACCGGGCTCTTCTCGACGCGGGTGTTGCCATACCAGTCGCGGCTGCTCTGCTCCACATAACCGGAACCGGTGCCTTTGTAGGTGCCGGTGGACGAGTAGCTGGAGTTGAGGGTTTCGGTGCTGTAGGTACGGTCGGCCTTGTTGTCGACGCTCAGGCCGCCGACGTTCTGGTTGGCCGCGCCGGTGGCGGCGGCGACCCGACCGCCGGACACGGCGATGGCCAGGTTGTTCTTCTGCTGGTTGAAGTCGCCGGCACTGACGTTGACGCCGATGTTGCCGGAGCTGCCGTTGGCCGAACCGTAGAGGTTGGCGTTGTTGGTCGCGGAAAGGTTCTTGACGGTATTGCCGGTGTTGCTCTGGGTGGCCTGGGACATGGCCACAGCACTGCCGAAGATGAACTTCTCATCGGCGGTGGCGATGGCGGCGACGTTGTCCTGCTGGTTGCCGGTACCGGCCGCGACGTTGGCACCCAGGTTGCCTTGGGAGCCGTTGGCCGAGTTGTCCATGCGCGCGTCGTTGCGAGTGCCCTGATTGAGCGACCGGTTGCCGGCGTTGCTCTGGGTGTCGAGTACGGTGGCGGCAGAACCGGCATTGGTCAGCAGTGAGCGCAGGCTTTCCTGGCCGGCGTTGCCAGTCGCGCTTTCGTCTGCCTGCGCCGCCACTGCCATGACCGCAGCGAGGGCGAATACCAGAGGCTTGAGTGCCATTTTAGGTTTCATGGTGTTTCTCCGCTTGTCGTTTGGTTGTCGAGTGTTGGGCTGTATCGAGGGTCAATCCGCGACCCGGACGCTCAGGGTGTTGGCCATTCGGTTGCCCACCCCGGCGCTCTGATTCAACTGGACCACGCCACGGCTGCCGGTGAAGGCCTGGTCACTGGTCGTGACCAGGCGACTGCCGGGTGTGCGATCCGTTGCCTCGGAGCTGTTGGCCAGCGCGACGTTCTGCTGGCTGAGAATGCTGTCGTCGATGCCTTGCGGTGCGGCGCTGATGCTGATGCGCACGGCGTTGGCCTGTTGCGTGGCGGCGCCGGCCGCCTGGTTGATGCCGAGCATGCCGTTGCCTTGGCTGAAGGCAGCGCCGTCGATCCGTACCTGGGCATCGTGGCCGGCATCGGCGCGCGCATTGCTGCGCTGGTCGATCTGCGTGCGCGCCTGGCCCTGGGTGCCGATGGCGATGGCTTTCACCGTGGCCTGCTGCAGGGCATGTCCGGCGGCCTGGTTGATGTCGAGGTTGCCCTGGTAAGCGCGCCCGCTGCTGTCGAGGGTGGCGTTGTCGATCACCGGCGAGGCCGCCAGCGCAGCGCCGCTCACGGCCAGGCCGAGACACACAAGGCACAAGCTGATGCTGCCCATGTCATTGGCCTCGGGTCAGGATTTGCAGGGGCGCCAGGCCACGCTGGACGTTCTGGTTCACCGTGCCGGCCAGGCTGCCGGTCGCCGATGCGCCGGCACTGGAGCCGCCGGCCATGCCCGGCAAGGGCGATGAATGGCCACCCAGGCCGCGCAGGTTGTTGCTGTTGTTGGGCAGCAGTTCGCGGCTGACGCGGGTGCCACTGGCCACCTGGGCGAAGTCGCCGTCGGACAGCTCGTTGGTCTGCGCTTGTACGCGCGCCGAGGGGTTGGTGTTGACGGTGGTCGGGTAGGGGTCTGGGGTGACGGTGCGGCGGTCCGCCTGGCGGGGCTGGACATCGCGAGTCAGCACCACCACGCCGTTGCCCGCCGCGAAGGCGGGGAGCGTACAGGGGATGGCCAGGAGTCCGGCCAGCGCGAGCAGTGCAGGTATTGTTGTGTGCTTGATCCCCACGGCATCACTCCTTTGCTATGCGCTGGCCTTTGGGCGTTGCGCGAACAGAGGGAGCGAAAGCTGTGCCGCTTTTGGCTTTACCCGCGAAATCAGGTACTTGAGCGGTGCGTTCGATGACAAGGCAGTGACGCTGTCTCACGGTCGAGACAGGGAGGGCGGCAGCAGAGCTTGTAACGCGCTCAGCAGCGCCAGGTGGCAGGGCGCTGCATGTGTATCACCACTGATACAACTGCCGTGGGCGCGTCGAAAGGCCTTGAACGGTGCGGATTTGCGAGGAAGGAGATGTATCGCCGACTTAACAGTCGAGCAGTGCCGCAACCGCCGTGAAGGCTTCCTCGCGGCGGTGCGACCAGTCGCCGCCGATCACTTTGAAGGGCTGGTTGTGCGAGCGCAGCCAGAGCAGGCTGTCGTCGAAGAACGCCTGGCGCTCTTCGAGCCGCGGTTGGCAGCGCTGACCGTCGGCGATCCACTCCACGCCTTCGGGGCTCAGTAGCAGGTGCAGGTCGTAGTGGCGTTGCAGCAACGCCTGCTCCAGCCAAGTCGGGCAGTCACCGAACAGCGCGCGGCTCCAGAGTATGTTGCTCAGCAGGTGGGTATCGAGGATCAGCAGCCGCGGGGCCAGGGCGCGCGCCTGATCTTCCCAGGCCAATTGCCCCTGGGCGATGGGCGCAATGTCGGCGTAGCAAGTATCGCGCTGCTCGACATCGATGAAATGGCGCACGTACTCGCCCACCGTCACGCCGCCGAAGCGTCGTTGGATCTCGCCGCTCAGCCAGCTCTTGCCGCTGGACTCCGGGCCGCACAACACCAGAACCTTCATGCGCTCGCCAGCGCCGGGTCGCGCCGCCACTCCACCCAGCCGCGCACGGCGATCAGGGTGAACAGGGCATAGAGTGCCGCCGTCAGGTACAGGCCCTTGTACAGGAACAGGCCGACGAAGATCACATCGACCACGAACCACAGCGCCCAGCACTGCAAACGCTTCTGCGCCATCCACACTTGCGCCACCAGGCTGAAGCCGGTGAGCGCCGCATCCAGCCAGGGTTGCGCGGCATCGGTCCAGTGCGCCATGGCGGCCCCCAGGGCGATGCTGGCCAGCAGTCCCACGCCCAGGCCGCGCATGAGTGTCGGTGTATCCAGGCGCGAGACCTGACGCGCCTCTTCGACTCGATCAGGGCGTGTCCACTGCCACCAGCCGTACAGGTTGAGCACGGCGTAGACCAGTTGCAGGAGCATGTCCGAGTAGAGCTTCACGTCGTAGAAGATCCAGCTGTAGAGCACCACCATCACCAGGCCGATCGGCCAGCACCAGATGTTCTGCCGGACGGTGAGCCAGACAGCGATGACGCCGAGCACGGCGGCGAACAGTTCGAGGCCGGACATCGGCGCTCCTTGGGGAGGGGAAAGGGCGCGATTGTAACCTGCAAATGCGTGGCCGGTAACGGGCGCGTCAGGTCGGGCAAAACTGGTATTTCTGCCAGTAGTGAGGCGTGCAGGTGGGCCATAGGATGACTTGACACCTGATCAACCGAGGGTTGTCACCCATGAAACGATCACGATTTCCCTTCATCCTCGTCTGCGCATTACCCCTGTGCGTGTCTACCGGTGCGATATCGGCCGACCAGTGCGAGACCGTCGCCAGCGAGGTGACCCAGTGGTACAACAAGACGGTCGATGCCTGCGGGCGCAACCCGGCCGTCGATTGTTCCGGCGTGATGATCCGCGGCACCAAGCGTGCCGATGCCCACAAGGGCGAGCGCTACGATGTGTGGAATCCCAGCCCGGCCTCCGAAAAGTCGGGAGGCGTGTCGGTGTCGTGGATGCGTGCCGACAAGATCGGCTACGAGGATCCCGGCCTGGGCTATACCGATGGCATGATCTTCACGCCACGCGATTATGTGGGCAAAGGACAGAAGAAACTCGACGTCTACTGTGCCTTTCCGGTCGATGCCTGGACCGATGACCGCGACAGTCGGGGTTGCGGCGACAACCGCACCACTCGACGGACCGAGGCCAGTTGTCAGTCGGCCAAGCTGATGAATGCCCAGGATTGGCGCAAATACTTCGACGCGCTGTACGAAGACAAGGGCGGTCGGCATCGTCGCCAACGCCAGTGCTCGTTCGACATGAACGGACGCCTTGATGCCAGCGCCCGGCGCGATGCGTTCGCCTCCTTCATCAAGGCGCGCCAGTCGATCGCCGATACTCGGACCGGGCGTGAAGTGCAGACCGAATTGCGTCTGGTGAGCTGGAAGGCCGATGAACCCGTACCGATCGCCGCCTTCTTCTACAGCGAGTCGCGAGGATTGGGCGCAGCGCAGCGCAACCAGCAGGACTATTACGCGAAGACCGGCAACTGGGTGCCGGTGATGCGGATGGACTTTCCCAAGGACGCTTCAGCCAAGACGCGGTTCGCCTGTGAGTCCAATGCCCAGTTCCTCAAGGCCGACGGCAGCCGCGCTAACGCTACGTGCAGCCAGTACGTGGAAAGTGCCGAGTGGATCCGCCGCTACGATCCGGGTTTCCGCAAGAATGTCTGGACCTTGTCGGTCAAGCCGACCCGTTGCGGCCGCAACGTCGAACGCGCTGAAATCGATGCGATGTATGCAGAGCTCAAGAGCCGGTACGGAGCCGACCCACGCTGGAAAGACTACGACCGTGGTTCACGGCGCAACTCCATGGCCACGCAACTGAGCTGCCATGTGTTCGGCAAGGACAAGGTCGGTAACCCCATCCGCTACAAGTCCACCTATAACCTGGAGCCGGTACGGCCTTTCGTGAGCGAGGAGCAGGCCGAGAAAGTCGGTTGCAATCCCGTTTCAGCGTGAATGACTCGGCCCACCGTCCGCCGTTTGCGCGGGCAGTGGGCCGATGCACGTTCACGGGTTGCACTTGGCCCGTTCGGTCTGCGCCGACGAGGTGGCCTTGCGATAGGGCTCAAGGTTCCAGTCGGCCTTGCGGTTGTAGAGTTTGTGCAGGCAGGCCAGTTGCAGGTCCATGCTGCCGGCAATGCCCTCCTGCCAGCGCGGATCGAGGCCTTCCTGGCGGTACAGCTCGGCGTACAAGTCCTGTGCACTGGCTTGCCGGCCCAGCGCGGTTGGCACCACCCGCAAGCCGAACAGCGCCTCGCCGCTGTCTTCGGATGTGAGCGGCTGACATTTTTCAGTCAGCACCGTCCAGCGGGTCGACTCGATCAGCCTGCGCACCGGGTTGCAGTTGGCCTTTTGCATGTCGGTGGACGAGAGCACCGGACGCCAGGGTTCGAGCTGCCATTGGGCATTGTTCGGGTGACGCACGGCCAGGCACTGCAGTTGCGCACGCATGCTGCCGGGATGGATTTCATCGTGCAGCCATTGCGGACTGTCGCCGTAGCGGTCTTCCAGGTCCGCATAGATGGCCTCGACATTGTCGGTGCTCAATTTCACCCCGGGTGCCAGCTTGAGGACCAAAGACTTCTCGGTACGTCCCATGCCCAGTTCGTCCGGCTTGCGCTCGACCCAATCGGCAGAGGCGATCAGCACGCCCGGCTGCGGCGCCGCAGGTGCAGGTGGGGTGGGCGTTGGCGCATCGCTCAGCGGCACCACTTGGTCCTTGGGCTCGTAGCTGAAGCGCTGGCTGGCGGGCTGGGTGAAGTCCAGGCGCAGGATCGGCACGGCGTAGCCTTGCGCGTACAGCTTGCGCTGGAACGCCTGGGCCGGCTTGAGGCCGACCGTGGGCCGGGCCTTGCGCGTATCGCCGCGGGTGCTGGCCACATAGGTGCTATTGACGTCCCAGACGAAGGCATCGATGTAGGGCAGGCGGGCACTGCCGTCGTCGGGCGTCTTGCCGGACTGGTCATTGCGCAGCAGGAACTCGTTGAGCAGTTCCTTGCGTGCGAAACCGTCCCGATGGCGGGTGCCGGGGGCCTGGTGGACGTCGATCATGGCATTCCAGTCTGCAGCCTGTTCGGCGTTCCACGAGCACTGCTGGACTTGGATGCGGTTCAGGTTGTTGGGCGCCAGTGCAGGTGGCCTGAGGTGGCCGAATTGGCTGCGCCACTGCGCCGCGGTATCGATCTTGCGCAGGTCGCACGAGCCCCAGGCCAGCGCGGCGTTGGCGTTGGGCGGAGTGGTTGCCGAACGCACTTGGTAGCCCTCGGGGCGGGTGTCGGACCAGCGCGTGCCTTTTACAGGCTGCTTGAGCGTGCCGCAGCCCCACGCTTGGCGATCCGGCCCGGTGAAGCCGTCGAAGGCGTAGATGCACATGAAGCCGGTTTCCATCACCGGTGCCTGCAACCGCCGGGCGTCCTCGGGCGTGCGCAGGATGAACCCGGCCGGGCGAATCAGGCGGCTGGTGCTCAGGTCCTTGCGGATCCAACTGAACGAGGTGGCGCCGGTGCTGATGGCGTAGGGGCTGTAGTCCCAGGGATTGAACGGTCCGTCATCGACCATGCGCAGGGTGACACCGCTGCAGTAGTAGTGGCCGCGCGGCGCGCCTCCCGGCTCCTTGCACGCGTTGTCGATGCGGTTGTAATTGTCGTTGATGCGCCGCAGCGTTTCCTGTGGTGTGCCCACCTCGATGGGCGCGGCGGCGAATGCGCTCGGCAACCCCAGGACCAGGGCTGCGGCCAGGCTGTACCTGAACATGTCGATCTCCAGTGGTGGCATGGAGGCTCAACGGTCTGCCAGGTCCGGCTGGGCGGTCTACTGGCAGAGTTGTCAGGTGGGACAGGGCCGATCAAACCCTGAACTGGCGCAGCAATTGTTCGAGCTCCTCACTCAGGCGGGCCAGTGCCGTACCGGCGTCGCTGGACTGGCGCGCGGCCTCGGCGGTCTGCTGGGACAGGCCGGCGGTGTCGAGCACGTTGCGGTTGATTTCCTCCACCACGTGGGTCTGCTGCAAGGTGGCGCTGGCGATCGAGGTGTTCAGCGTGGCCAGGGTGTGCAGCGCCTGCTCGATGGCGGTCAGCCGGCTGCCGGCCTCGCGGGCCTGGGCGACGGTCTGGCGCGAGGCCTCGCTGCTGGTGTCGATGGCCTTGACCGCCGCGTCCGACTGACCTTGCAGGTGCTCGATCATGGTCTGGATCTCGGCCGTGGACTGAGCCGTGCGCTGGGCCAGCAGGCGCACCTCGTCGGCCACCACGGCAAAGCCGCGACCCTGTTCGCCCGCCCGTGCGGCTTCGATGGCGGCGTTCAAGGCGAGCAGGTTGGTCTGCTCGGCGATCGAGCGGATCACTTCCAGTACGCCGCCGATGCGCGTGCTGTGCCCGGCCAGGTCGCGAATCACGCCCTGCGCCTGGTCGATGGTCGCCGACAACCGGTCGATCTGCTGCAGGCTGCCTTGAATCGCCTGCTGGCCCTGGTCCACTTGTTCCTGGGCGGTGCGCATCTCGCTGGCGGCCTGTTCGGCATTCTTGGCCACGTCCTGCACCGCGTAGGTCACTTCATTGACCGCAGTGGCCACCTGGTCCATCTGCAGCGATTGGCTGGCGCTGTGCTGCTGGGCACTGCCGGCATTGTCGCCGACCTGCCCGGCAGTCTGGGCCAGGGCATGGGCGGTGCCTTGCAACTGTCCGATCACGCCCTGCAGCTTGCCGTTGAAGCGGTTGAAGTATTCGCCCAGGTGGGTGATCTCGTCGCGGCCGTGGGTGTCCAGGCGCCGGGTCAGGTCGCTTTCGCCGCTGGCGATGTTGCCCATGGCCTGCACCGCTTCCTGCAACGGGCGGGCGATGCTGCGGGCGATCAGCCACACCAGCAGGCCCATCAGCGCGGCGATCGCCAGCCCCAGCAGCGAGGCGTCGCGCACCTGGCGGGCGAACTCGGCCTGGACGTCATCGACGTAGACCCCCGAGCCGATGATCCAGCCCCAGGGTTTGAACAACTCGATGTACGAGGTCTTGGCCACCGGCTCACTGGCACCGGGCTTGGGCCAGTGGTAGTCGACCGGTCCCGCGCCTTTGGCTTTGGCCAGGCTCACCATTTCGTTGAACACGGCGAAGCCGTTCGGGTCGCGGATCGCCGAGAGGTCCTGGCCGTCGAGCTTGGCATTGACCGGGTGCATGATCATCTTTGGCTGCAGGTCGTTGATCCAGAAGTAGTCGTCCTTGTCGTAGCGCAGCCCGCGCACCACTTGCAGCGCCTGCTGCTGGGCACTTTGCCGATCGAGCGTGCCGGCGGCTTCCAGGCCTTGGTAATAGGCCAGTACGCCCACGGCGGTCTCCACCACGTGGCGGGTCTTTTCCGCCTTGGCCTGGTACAGGTCGCCGTGGATCTGGCGCAGCAACAGCAACCCGAGCACCAGCAGCATGGCCAGCGATACCAGCAGGATCAGCCATAGACGGCGGCTGATCGACATCGATCTCAGTGTGTTCATCGAAAGCTCACTCCATTGCGTTGTTCTTTTTATACGAGCGACATCCAACCACGGTTGGCGTCCGGCAACCCAGTCGACCAACGTCGGGCGACCTTCCCTGTTGCATCCCGCACGCGTCTGCGCACGGGTCTCTGTTAGGATCTCGGCCGCGCAAGATGAAACCTTTAGTCTGCGCGAACTTTTTCGCTGGCGTCCGGACCAACAGACGCTGTAAAACAGCGACGCCGCGCGGGCGGTGCACATCTGTAATGGAAAAAAACTAGGATGCCGCCAACGAGCGGTATTCATTTGGGGGAGTTGATGGATTTTTGGAGTGCCTTTCAGGCAATCATTCTGGGTGTCGTCGAGGGCCTGACGGAGTTTCTACCGATTTCCAGTACCGGTCACCAGATCATCGTGGCCGACCTGATCGATTTCGGCGGCGAGCGCGCAATGGCGTTCAACATCATCATCCAGCTCGGCGCCATTCTTGCCGTGGTGTGGGAGTTTCGCAGCAAGATCTTCCAGGTCGTGCAGGGCCTGCCGACGCAGCCCAAGGCCCGGCGTTTCACCGCCAACCTGCTGATCGCCTTCATGCCGGCGGTGGTGCTCGGCGTGCTGTTCGCCGATCTCATCCATGAATACCTGTTCAACCCGATCACCGTGGCCGTGGCGCTGGTGGTGGGCGGTGTGATCATGCTCTGGGCCGAGCGGCGCGATCACCGCATTGCGGTGGAGCATGTCGATGACATGCGCTGGAGCCACGCCCTGAAAGTCGGCCTGGTGCAGTGCCTGGCGATGATTCCGGGCACCTCGCGCTCGGGCTCGACCATCATCGGCGGCCTGCTGTTCGGCCTGTCGCGCCAGGCGGCCACCGAGTTCTCGTTTTTCCTGGCGATGCCGACCATGGTCGGGGCCGCAGTGTACTCGGGCTACAAGTACCGTGACCTGTTCCAGCCGGCCGATCTGCCAGTCTTCGCCATCGGCTTCGTGGTGTCGTTCATCTTCGCCATGATCGCGGTGCGCGCCCTGCTCAAGTTCATCGCGCATCACAGCTATGCGGTGTTCGCCTGGTACCGCATCGCCTTCGGCCTGCTGATCCTGGCGACCTGGCAGTTCGGCTGGGTCGACTGGGCGACGGCGCACGCCGGATGAAACGTGATCCAGCCGCCGCCCGGCCTGGCCCTGGTCGGGCTGGGGAGGGCGGTGTTCGCTACCTGCGCCTGAAATTGTTGGTGTTGCTCGGCCTATGCCTGCTGCCAGGTGCAGGTATCGCACGCATGGCCTGGAACGGGCAGTCCTGGTTGCCGTTGGCGCTGTACCCCCTGGCCAGCCTGGTGTGCCTGGCGCTGTACTGGCAGGACAAGCGCCAGGCTCGCCAGCTGGGTCGACGCATCCCGGAGAAGGTGTTGCACGCCAGCGAACTGCTGGGCGGCTGGCCGGGGGCACTGGTGGCCCAGCAACTGTTTCGCCACAAGACACGCAAGGTGTCTTACCAGGTGGTGTTCTGGGGCATCGTGGTGGTGCACCAGGCGGTGTGGGCGGATTATCTGTGGCTGGGGTGGCTGGGGCGTTGAGGGGGGCTGACCAACTGCTCTGTACTCACTCGATCACCAACCCCACCTGCAACCGCTTGGCCAAGCGCCGCACCACCAACTGGTGGGAGCGGCGCAACAACTCAGTGAGTTCTTCGCGGCCGAGGGCGTAGGGCGGCATCACGCTGATCCAGTGAGCCCGCGCCAGGTAGGGCGCCGCCCGCACGCCGGGACGGTCGCAGTAGCCGAGAAAAAGTGTGTCGTCCACTTTGAACGACAGGCCGGCGCCCGCCAGGTCTTGCACGGCGAACATCTTGTTGCCCGCCACCGAGAACACCCGCACACCGCCCCATTTGTAATCCTCCCGTGCCCCGGGCAGACTCAGGCAAAAGGCCGCAGCCTGTTCGGTCGTCAAGTGTCGTTCAGACATAGCGCTCTCCACAGGCCTCGAACGAGGCCGCCAGATGATCGATCCATACCCGCACCGCCGGCAGCACGCCGCGTCGATGGGGGTAGACCGCTTGCAGGAACCCGCCGGGCAGCGACCAGTCTGGCAGCAGGCGGACCAGTTCGCCACGCGCCAGCTCCTCTTCGCAGTACATGCTCGGCAGTGCGGTGAAACCAAGGCCCGCGCAGGCCGAGGCCTTGCGCACGATGAAGTCGTCGATGGCCAGGCGCGGTTCCAAGGCGATGTCCTGCGCCTGGCCATGGGGCCCGATCAGGCGAAAGTGCACCAGCCGATCGGCTTCGGCGGCGCCCAGCACCGGCAGGCTCAGCAACTGTGAGGGGTGCTCCAGGCCGACGGCGAAACCCGGCGCGGCCACCAGGTGCATGCGCGCCTGGCGCAGGCGGCGGGTGGCCAGGGCCGGGTCTTCGTCGCCCACGTCACGCACGCGCAAGGCAACGTCGATGCCTTCGGCGATCAGGTCGACGCGGCGATTGAGCAGCACCATGTCCAGTTGCACCTGCGGATACTGCTGCAGAAAACGATTGATCACCGGTGGCAGGAACGCGTGCGCCAGCGCCACCGGCGAAGACACCCGCAGCCGCCCGCGCGGTTCGCTGGTCATGCTGGCCACCGCTTCGTCGGCCATCTCGGCCTCCAGCAGCATCGCCTGGCAATGGTGCAGGTAGCGCTCACCCACGGCGGTCAACTTCAATTGCCGCGTGGTGCGCTGCAACAGGCGCGTGCCCAGGCGCTCCTCGAGCTCGGCGATGCGCCGTGACAAGCGCGATTTGGGAATGCCCAATTGACGGCCGGCCGCAGCGAAGCCCCCGGCTTCGACCACGCGGGCGAAATAGAAAAGGTCATTGAGGTCTTGCATGTTCGGTCCCACCGTTCCACCAGTGGAACAAACTAATGCACTTTTGCTCACTATTCACCTATTCAACCCTTCTGTAGCATCCTGCCCATCCTGATCGCCTCACTGCGCGGTCGTCATTCACAGGAGATTCCCATGAAACTGTTGCACATCGACTCGAGCATCCTGGGCGACAATTCCGCCTCCCGTCAGTTGAGCCGCGAAGTGGTCGAAGCCTGGAAAGCGGCCGACCCGAGCGTGGAAGTCACCTACCGCGACCTGGCGAGCGATGCCATCAGCCACTTCTCCGCCGCGACCCTGCTGGCCGCCGGCACCGCCGAAGAAGCCCGTGACGCCGCTCAAGCCCATGAAGCACGCCTGAGCGCCGAGACGCTGGCCGAGTTCCTGGCGGCCGACGCCGTGGTCATCGGCGCGCCGATGTACAACTTCAGCGTGCCGACTCAGCTCAAGGCCTGGATCGACCGCGTGACCGTCGCCGGCAAGACCTTCCGCTACACCGAAGCCGGTCCCGAAGGCCTGTGCGGTGGCAAGAAGGTGATTCTGGTCTCCACCGCTGGCGGTCTGCACCAAGGCCAGCCGACCGGCGTCGGCCACGAAGAGTTCCTCAAGGTACTGTTCGGCTTCCTGGGCATTACCGATCTGCAGATCGTCCGCGCCGAAGGCCTGGCCTACGGTCCTGAGCAGCGCAGCTCGGCCATCGCTGCCGCACAGGCGCAGATCGCCGGCGAACTGTTCGCCGCCTGATTCAGCGCTGCTGAAAAAGCCGGCTGTCGTGGCGCACGACAGCCGGCTTTTTCATGGATCTTTCATCTGCACCCACGCGCTGCGCTTCTATGCTTGTGCTACTCGTCCACCTCCAGGGGAGAGCCGCTGCGATGAAGACCCGTGCCCTGTTGACCCTGATCCTGCTCGGTGGCCTGCTGGCCCGCGCCGACGCTGCGCCCTGGGTGGCCGGCCTGCATCGTCTGGCCCTGAGCGACCCGCTGGATGCCCAGCCCATGCAGGCACTGGTGTTCTACCCCAGTAGCGCCACGGCGCATCAGACGCGTATCGATGGCTATACGCTGCGCGTGGCCGAGGAAGCGCCGGTGGCCCTGGGGCAATTTCCGCTGTTGGTGATCTCCCACGGCAACACCGGTACGCCCGTGGCGTTGCATGATCTGGCCACGTCACTGGCGCGCCAGGGTTTCGTGGTGGTGGCGGTGACCCATCCCGGCGACAACCTGCACGATCACAGCCGTCTTGGCACCCTGAGCAACCTGTATGGACGCCCGCTGCAGGTGAGTGCCGCGATCAGCGCCGCACGTGCCGACACGCTGCTAGGGCCGTATCTGAACCCCGGCAAGGTCGGTGTGATCGGCTATTCGGCCGGTGGCGAGACCGCGCTGATCCTCTCCGGCGCCCGACCAGACCTGGAACGCTTGCGCAACTACTGCCTGGAGCGGCCGTTGGACGCCGATGCCTGCAAGACCCATGGCGTGCTGATCTCCGATCGCAGCGAGCTGGCGCCCCAGGCCGATCCGCGGGTCGGGGCGGTGGTGCTGATGGCCCCACTGGGGCTGATGTTCGGTCGCCATGCCCTGGCTAATGTGCAGGTGCCGGCGCTGATCTACAGCGGCGATCAGGATCAACTGCTGGCCGTGGAGCGCAATGCCAGCGCCCTGGCGCGCAAGCTGCCGGTCACCCCCGATTACCGTCTGCTCTCCGGTGCCGGCCATTTCGTGTTCATGGCACCGTGCGACGACGAGCAACGCCAGCGCATGGCCGTGCTGTGCAAAGATGCCGATGGCGTCGATCGGCGCCAAGTGCACCGCAGCCTGCAAAGCGAGACCGCCGCCTTCTTCAGTCAGGCACTGGGCGCCCCAGAGCCGGCCGAGCGCTCGGCGGCAGTGGGGGATACGCCGTAGCGCATCGCTTGAACCGCACGCTGAACCGGGGTACCGTCGTCGTCCGTTTACGCGAAGGAACGCCCCATGCAAGGCAAGGCTCGCAAGGTCGTCCAGGCCATCCTCTATGAAATCATCGCCGTCGCCTGCGTCGCGCCCGCGCTGGCGCTGATGTTCGAGACCAGCATGGCCCATTCCACATTGCTGTCAGTGCTGATGTCCGGCATCGCCATGAGCTGGAACATGGGCTACAACTGGGCCTTCGAGCGCTGGGAAGCGCGCCAGGCACAGCGTCGCCGGACCTGGCTGCGGCGCCTGCTGCATGCGTTGGGCTTCGAAGGCGGGCTGGTGCTGATCCTGCTGCCGCTGGTGGCGTTCTGGTTGGACATCAGCCTGTGGAGCGCTTTGCTCACCAACCTGGCGCTGTTCGTGTTCTTCTTCGTCTATGCCTTCGTATTCCAGTGGGGCTTCGACAAGGTCTTCGACGTGCCGCTGTCCGCCCAGCAGCGCACGGCGGAGTGTTGACTTCCTACGAGTTGGCGGGATAAGTTCCTACCCCATGAATACCTCCCTGCCAGCGCGCACCTTCGGCCTGATCATTATTACCGCCATCATCGGATTGGCGGGCTAGCGCGCACTGGCACCGAACCCGCCCTGGAGGCGGGTTTTTTCTTCTCGACTCCTGGGCACGTGAAACCACCCAGGAGTCATCGATGAGCAATCTCAGCGTCAGCCCCCGTACCGCCGTCACGCCCCAGCAACTGCTGTCGGAGCAGGTGCGGCGCATTCTTGCGGCGCCCGTGTACGACCTGGCCATCGAAACACCGCTGCAGCCCGCGCCGGCACTCTCGACGCGTCTTGGCAATCAGGTGCTGCTCAAGCGCGAAGATTTGCAACCGACGTTCTCCTTCAAGATCCGCGGTGCCTACACGCGGTTGTCGCGCCTGTCCCAGGCCGAACGCGCGCGTGGCGTGATCACCGCCTCGGCCGGCAACCATGCCCAAGGCGTAGCCCTGGCGGCGGCGCACCTGGGCATGGTCGCGACCATCGTCATGCCCACCACCACGCCGGAGCTGAAAATCGCCGGTGTGCGCGCCCGGGGTGGTGACGTGGTGCTGCACGGCGACAGCTTCCCCCACGCCCTGGCTCACGCCTTGCGCCTGGCCGACGAGCAAGGCGCGACCTTCGTACCGCCGTTCGACGACCCGGATGTGATCGCCGGGCAGGGCACCGTGGCCATGGAAATCCTGCGCCAGCAGCCGGGTGCGCTGGACGCGATCTTCGTGCCGGTCGGCGGCGGTGGGCTGATCGCGGGCATTGCCGCCTACGTCAAGTACCTGCGCCCACAGGTCAAGGTGATCGGTGTCGAACCGCATGACGCCAACTGCCTGCAAGCGGCGCTGGCCGCCGGGCAGCGTGTGGTCCTGCCCCAGGTCGGCAGCTTCGCCGACGGCGTGGCGGTGGCCCAGGTCGGTGCCCATTGCTTCGAGTTGTGCCGGCATTTCGTCGACGAGGTGATCAGCGTCAGCAGCGATGAGCTGTGCGCCGCGATCAAGGACATCTACGACGACACCCGCTCGATCACCGAGCCGTCCGGCGCGCTGGCCGTGGCCGGGATCAAGAAATACGTGGCGCGCGAGGGTGCGCGCGGGCAGACCCTGGTGGCCATCGACTCTGGCGCCAACGTCAATTTCGACCGCCTGCGCCATGTGGCCGAACGCGCCGAACTGGGCGAGCAGCGCGAGGCGGTGATCGCCGTCACCATCCCCGAGCGCCCCGGCAGTTTTCGGGCCTTCTGCCAGGCCCTGGGCCGGCGCCAGGTGACCGAATTCAACTACCGTTGCCAGCCCGGCAAGCCGGCCCGGCTGTTCGTCGGTGTGCAGACCCACCCACAGCGCGACCCGCGCACGGGGTTGCTCGACAGCCTGCGCGAGCAGGGCTACGAGGTGCTCGACCTCACCGACAACGAGTTGGCCAAGCTGCATGTGCGCCATACCGTCGGCGGGCATGCCGCGCCGGATACCCAGGAGCGGGTGCTGCGCTTCGAGTTCCCCGAGCGCCCTGGCGCACTGCTGGGCTTTCTCGAACGGTTGGGCCGGCGCTGGAACATCAGCCTGTTTCACTACCGCAACCACGGCGCGGCCCAGGCGCGGGTGCTGGCGGCGCTCCAGGTGCCGGACGATGAGCAGGCGACCCTGCCGCAGGCGCTGCAGGCCATGGGCTACGAATACTGGGATGAGACCGACAACCCGGCCTACCGCCTGTTCCTGGGCTGACGCCGGCCGCTCATCGACGCTTCCCAGCGTCGATGACTGGGCAGTCACGGACATTGTCCTGGATCAACATCCGGGCGCGAAAAGCGGAGGATGCTCGCCGCCAGAGAGACAACAACCAGAGAGAGGAACTCGGCCGTGAGCAGCACATTCTTCATTCCAGCGGTGAACATCATGGGACTCGACTGCCTGGGCGAGGCCATGACGGCCATCGCCGGCTACGGCCTGCGCAAGGCGCTGATCGTCACCGACGCTGGCCTGGCCAAGGCCGGGGTGGCCTCGCGCATCGCCAGCCTGCTGGCCGAGCGCGACATCGACTCGACGATCTTCGACGGCGCCAAGCCCAACCCGAGCATTGCCAACGTCGAAGCCGGCCTGGCGCTGCTGCAACGCGAGCGCTGCGACTGCGTGATCTCCCTGGGTGGCGGCTCGCCGCACGACTGCGCCAAGGGCATCGCCCTGTGCGCCACCAACGGCGGCCACATCCGCGACTACGAAGGCGTGGACCGTTCGGCCAAGCCGCAACTGCCGCTGATCGCCATCAACACCACCGCCGGCACCGCCAGCGAGATGACCCGTTTCTGCATCATCACCGACGAAGCACGCCACGTGAAAATGGCCATCGTCGACCGCAACGTCACGCCGATGCTGTCGGTCAACGACCCCGCGCTGATGGTCGGCATGCCCAAGGGCCTGACCGCCGCCACCGGCATGGATGCGCTGACCCACGCCGTCGAAGCCTATGTATCGACCGCCGCCACGCCGATCACCGACGCCTGCGCGCTGAAGGCGGTCACCTTGATCAGCGACAACCTGCGCCAGGCGGTGAACGACGGCCAGGACCTGCAAGCGCGGGAAAACATGGCCTACGCCCAGTTCCTCGCCGGCATGGCCTTCAACAACGCCTCGCTGGGTTACGTGCACGCCATGGCCCACCAACTCGGTGGCTACTACGACCTGCCGCACGGGGTGTGCAACGCGGTGCTGCTGCCCCATGTGCAGCGCTTCAATGCCCAAGTCAGCGCAGCGCGTCTGCGTGACGTGGCCAAGGCGATGGGCGTGAAGGTGTGCGGCATGACCGAGGCGCAGGGCGCCGATGCCGCGATTTCAGCCATTGAGCAGCTGTCGGTGGCGGTGGGCATTCCGGCTGGTCTCCAGGAACTGGGCGCCAAGCGTGAAGACGTGCCGGTGCTGGCCAGCAACGCGCTCAAGGACGCCTGCGGCCTGACCAACCCGCGCAGCGCCAGCCAAGCGGAGATCGAGGCGATTTTCGCCGCAGCATTCTGAGACGCTGTTTTCACTGGGGCCGCGCTGCGGCCCTTTCTCACGGGCGGTCGGATCACCGCTCGCGCATGAAGAACCCTGCCACGTACTTGCGAAACGTCTCCGCGCTCTTGAAGTCGGCGTAGCGCTTGAAATGCTCCATCTCAGGCTCAGGCCCCACTGGCTCTTGCAGCAACGACACCGACAGCACCCGGTCCTGGTCGGACGTGAGCACCAGCTCGTCCATCACCTCGCCGCCAATCACCGGACGGCGCATCAGCACCTTCACACCTTTGCCCGCCATCCAGTCGATCAGCGACACCAGCGCCTTCAACGGCTCGCGCTCTTCATCCCGGTACACCGGAAACAGCTGCCCACGCGACAGCACCGGCACACTGGCGACGTGGATCAGTTCATAGAACTGGCTGCCGGCGGTCGCCGGTGAGTAGAGCGCCAGGGCCAGCAGCGGGCCGCCGGTTTTACTGCCACCCCAGAGCAGGTGATGGCCTTGGAAATCGAAACCCTCCTCGCTGGCGGCGGTGAACACCTTGCGTCCGGCGATGCGCTCCACGCAGTCGAGCAGCAAGCCATGGCGGCGATGCTCGCCGAACAGGCTGGAATCGCGCAGACGCGCCTTGAGCCGCATCATCGACTTCATGTCCAGCCGCGTTTCCAGGTAGTTGCTGGCTGGCACGCGCGCCAGCAGCGGATAGCGCGCAGCCACGCCACGCAGTTCGGCGAACTGCGCGGTCAGGTCCTTTTTCAGGTGGGTGGCGTAGACATTCAGTCCGCTGGCTTCGATCCAGCTCAGCAGCAACGACAGCAGGCGCTGCTGTTCACGCCGCGGCGTGCCATCGCCCAGCGCAGTGCCACTGGCGACGCTGTCCTGACGAAAATCGCCCAGCAGTCGCAGCGGCGTATCCGGCGCCAGCCAGGCCGCTGGCGCTACCTGAGGCTCGGCGTGGCCGCCCGATTCACGGGCCTCCTTGCTGAACGGGCAGCCTGGCGCGTGCTCGGGCGTCTCGGGGTTGTTGCGCAGAAACAGCGTCCCGCTATTGCCATTGAGGCTGACATTGAGCACCGGCAGCGCGTCGCGCCGACAGTCGCACCCCAACCACTGGTTGGCGCTGCGCACCCTCATCAGCCACTGGTTGGCTTGCAGCAGCCGCGGCCCAACCAGGCTCCCCGTCACGAACCCCACCAGCAGTTCTTCTTCAGCCGCAGTGAGACTGCGCACCGACGCCCCGTTCTTCTCGATGATTCGCATGAAGCAGCTCCAAGCTGTAAGCGGCAAGCGCCGAGCCAAGCCGCGACTCTAGCAGCTTGCCGCTGACAGCTCACCGCTAAAAGATGTAGTCGGTGGTGAGGAAGCTGGACTGGCGGTTGCGGATGATCTCGCTGATCAAGGTCTTGTTGGCGTCCTGGAACTTGGTGGCGACCAAGGTGCGGATCGAGAACACCCGCAGCGCATCGTGCACCGACAGGGTGCCTTCGGCGCTGTTCTTGCGTCCGTTGAACGGGTAGGTGTCCGGGCCGCGTTGGCACTGGGCGTTGAGGTTGATGCGCCCGACCTGGTTGGCGAAGGTGTCGACCAGCTCGCCGATGGTCTGCGGGTCGTTGCCGAACAGGCTCAACTGCTGGCCGTAGTCGGAATCCAGCACGTAGTCGATCACGGTGTGCAGGTCGCGGTACGGCACCACGGGCACGACCGGACCGAACTGTTCTTCGTGGTAGACACGCATGGCGGCGGTCACGGGATAGAGCAGGGCGGGATAGAAGAACGAGCCCCGGCTTTGGCCGCCGCCGGGGTTGATCACCTGCGCGCCGTGGGCCTTGGCATCGCTCACCAGGCCGTCGAGGTAGTCGACCTTGCCAGGTTCGGGCAGCGGCGTCAGGGCCACGCCAGGCGCCCAGGGCATGCCGGGCTTGAGGGCGGCCAGCTTGTGCTGGAATTTTTCCAGGAAGGGCTCGACCACATCCTCGTGGACGAACAGGATCTTCAGCGCCGTGCAGCGCTGGCCGTTGAACGACAGCGCACCGGTCACGGCCTCGTCCACGGCGTTGTCCAGGTCCACCTGCGGCAGGACGATGCCGGGGTTCTTTGCATCGAGGCCCAAGGCCGCACGCAGGCGGTGTGGCCTTGGGTGCAGTTTCTTCAGGTCGCTGGCGGCCTTGTGGGTGCCGATGAAGGCGAAGACATCGACCTTGCCGCTGGCCATCAGCGCGCTGACCGTCTCGCGGCCGCGACCGTAGATGACGTTGATCACCCCCGGCGGGAAGCTGTCGCGGAAGGCTTCGAGCAGGGGGCGGATGAGCAGCACGCCGAACTTGGCGGGCTTGAACACCACGGTGTTGCCCATGATCAGCGCCGGAATCAGGGTGGTAAAGGTTTCGTTCAGCGGGTAGTTGTAAGGCCCCATGCACAGCGCCACGCCCAGTGGCGCGCGGCGGATCTGGCCGAGGGTGCCCTGTTCGAGCTCGAAGCGGCTGGAGCGACGGTCCAGATCCTTCAAGGCGTTGATGGTGTCGACGATGTAGTCGCAGGTGCGGTCGAACTCTTTTTCCGAGTCCTTGAGGTTCTTGCCGATCTCCCACATCAGCAGCTTGACCACCGCGCCGCGCTGCTCGCGCATGCGCGCCAGGAAGCCCTCGACATGCTGGATGCGCTCGGCCACGCGCATGTTCGGCCAGGCGCCGCGGCCTTTGTCGTAGGCCTGAACGGCGGCATCGAGCGCGGTGAGCGCAGTGTCGGCGTCAAGCAAGGGGGCGCTGCCGAGCACCACCTGGCGTTCGCCGTCGCTGTGCTTGAGCCAGACTGGACTGCGGACGGTGGCCAGTGGCCCTTGCCACTGCCTGAGTTCGCCGCCTACGAGGTAGTCGCGTTGTTCCAGCGGCTCGCCCAGACGCCAGGTGTCGGGAATGTCTTCAGGGGCGGGGAAAAGTGCATCGAGCAGACGGTCCATGGTTACTGCGCCTCACGTAGCTGAGCGAATGAAACGTTTCAGCCGAGCATGCACCGGCTGCCACAAAGTTTCCAGTGTGGCCCAACATCGGTGAAGGCGCGCTGCGGGTGATCACGCGCGGGTGTTCGCGGCGCCGACCTGCTGCCCAGCACGGCAGCAGGTCGGTGGCTGCGATCAGCTTTGCTCGATCGGGCGGTCCAGCAGATTGATCGCCGGTTGGGCCAGGACCCGCCGTCGGTAGTACCGGTCCTGGTCCTGCCGTTCCAGACGCCGCCAGGTCTCGGTGCGGGTGTGGGGCAGGCCGTCCAGGTAACGGTCGCTTTCGAGCAGTTCGCGCAGATCGCGGCGCCAGGCCAGTGGCAGCCGCGACCAAATGCCCAACTGGGCGTCGTTCGCTTCGGCCAGCAATTCCTCGTAATCGCTGTCCGGCACCAGCAGGTCGATGCCTGTGGCGCTGTAGAAGGCGTCGATCTGTTCGGCAGCGACCGCGCTGAGGGTTTCGCTTTCCAGGCGCAGGGTGCGCGCGATCCGGTCGGGCAGGGCGAAGGCCGGCGGTAGCGTTTGCAGCGGATTGCGGGAAAAGTCCAGCAGCAGCGGATCGAGCAGATGCTGCAAGCCCGTCGGCAGCGTCGACAGCAGGCAGTTGTCCATGTACAGCGTGCGGATCTGTACGTGGCGGGACAGGTCGGGGGCGCGGGTCAGCGGGCAGTCGGAGAAGTCCACCACGCGCAGGTTGAGGTAGCGGTCGAAGTCTGCTTGCTGAGCGGGGTCCCAGGTGATCGGATTGCGGTCCATTTCCAGCCAGACCAGCGCCTCTGGCCGGGTCAGCCGTGGCACGCGGGAGAAGCCGCAACCCCGTAGCTTCAGGCGTTGCAGCGCCGGAAAGCGCTGCAGCCAGTGCTCGGGCAGGCGGCTGAGGGTGGCGCTGTGGGTCAGGTCCAGCTCTGTGATGTGGCGAAAATCGTCCGGCAGGACCAGGCTTTCCAGGCTCGCGTTGTCCAGGCCGATGCCGGAAAGGTCCAGCACGTGCTGGGCAGTACCGTCCATCAGCCTGACGATCGAGCTGCCGCGTTGGGCGTCGACGATGCGCTGCATGGCTTGCTGGCGCCGGGCCGAGGTGCCAGCCCAACTGCTCAGTTGCGCCTGCAGGTCGCGCAGGCGGGCCTCCAGGCGCGCCACTTCGATTTCAGGCACACGCAGCGCGGCCTGCCAGTCGCGCAGGGTCCGTTGGGCGTCTTCCAGGCTGGCCAACGGGTACAGCCGCCGCAAGCGTGAGGCCAGCGAATGGTGAGAGAAATCGTCAGGTCGCTGCGGCGTCGGGTCCAGGCCGCCCAGCAGGCGTAGTCGGCTGCGCCAACCTGGCTGCTCGGGGGCGAGCAGACGCTGCCTGAAGGTGCCTCGGGCAGCGCCGATCAGTGTGCGCAAGCGTACACGTAGCGCATCTGCACCGCCTTGGGCGAGCGTCGTGCCCAACTCCTGCGGCAGGGTCCACAGCAACGCTTCGAGCAGGTCGTGGCTGACCCTGCCCGGTGCTGGGCGTTCGCCTAGGTCGGCCTCGTAGCCCGCCGCCGACTTGATCAGGCGCAGCCGGCGCGGTGCCAAGGGCACGCCGCACTCGCGCAGCAGCGCACCGTGCGGGCTGGCAGCGCGCAACGCCAGGTGCAGGTCCTGCGGCCAGTCCGGCAGGCGGGTCAGGCTGGCGAACAGCAGGCGCTCGCTGGATTCCCCCGCCAGGATGGGCAGGTGTAAACCTTCCAGGCCACGCGCCAGCGGCAGCTCGCAGCGCAGCCGGTCGAGTGCCTGTCGTAGCGACGGGGGCAGGGTATCGGTGCTGCGCCAGAGGGCACGTTCTTCGGCCGGTAGGACGTTCACCAGCCGCCGCGCCAGGGGGGCGGGCACGTCGGGATAGCGGTCCAGCAGACGCGCGGTATCGGTATCGATGGTCACAGCGCCATAGCGCTCGGCGATGGCGTCTATCCAGGCCTGTGCCGTCTGGCCGGGCAGATCGGCTGCCACGTCTCGCGCGATCTTCAGGCGCTCCAGGGTGTCGGCCAGCAACGGCGGTGTTGGCAGGTTGTTGAGGTGGATCTCACGCAACGCAGTGCTGTTCAGCCCGGTAATGTCCAAGGCCATGAGCGCCTCGACTTCGCTGACATCGGCCAAGGTTGGACCCAGCCGCTGTACCAGCTTGTGTACATCCCACGCCTGCGGCTGTTCGTGCTCGACGCGCCAGGCGCCGTCGCCGTTGTGCTCCAACAAGGGGGCGTAGGCGTGCGCGTCGTCTGGGTGGACCAGGCGCCAACGTTGCAGGACCGGGTCCAGGCGCTGCTCGTACAGCTGGCCATCGAGGCGGATGAAGTGGCGTCCCTGGTCGACGAACTGACCTCGGGCATTGGCGGTCAGCGCTTGCGGCAGTTCGACCTGACTGCGGTAGCCCGTCAGGTCGGGCAACCACAGGCGCTGTGTGCCATCGGCCAGCTCGACAGGCATCAAGCGCTCCATCAGCGGTGTGCTGGCGAGCTTGCCGGCCACGGCACCTGCAGCGCCGAGTCCGGCGATCAGCGCCAGGTTCAGGCCAGTGGTTTCCAGGTGCTGCAAGGCTTCTCGGCGATCGCCCACGCTCCAGGCCTGGTAACCGGCGTATACCTCGTCGAGCAACTGGTACGCGGTCACCAGCAGCATCAGGCCACCCACTGCCGGGACGAAGAATCCAGCGGTCATCAGCGCGTTGAGGCCCAGGCTCTGCCACAGCGCCAGGCGACGTTTACGCGCCTGCTCGTCGGCTTCGGCGGTGGGCACGGCGAGCAGGCGCGCTTCGGCTTTGAGCCGCGCCACATGGTCGTCGAAGAGGAAGTCGAACAGCGATGTGTCGATGCCCAGCACGCGCAGGTGCAGATCGGCGTCGGCGGCCAGGCTCCAGGCCTGGTCCATGCCACTGTGCCCACTGTCGAGGTTCTGCTGTGCGCGGTCGAGCAAAGCGCCCCATTGGGCTTTGTCGACGTAGGCGCTGAACGCCTGGCGTGAGGCCGGTGCCAGCAAGGCCTGTTGCAGGTGCGTGCGCACCGCCTCGAGGCCGTCGAACTGACGCAGCATCGTTTCGTGACCGGGCAGGGAGAGCAGCAGTCCGGCATCGCCCGCATCGATCAGCAACGCCTCGTGCAGCCTCACACCGAACAGCTCCAGTTGCTGGCAGGTGATCCCGTGCTGTCCGTCGATCAGTCGCTGCACGGCGTCCAGTGCAGCGCCGCTGATCTGGTGCCGCACATGAGCCAGGTCGGCGCTGGCGCGCAGGCTGTGCTGGTACAGGGCAATGGCGGCGGGGCGAACCGCGGGTGCAGCGAAGTGGCTGTCCAAGTGCGCCTGATACTGCCCGCCCAGGTCGAGGCGTCGGCACGTGTCGGCGAAATCGGCGGGGGACAAGGGCAATGCCGTGATCTCGAACTGCTCGGAGTGCAACGGGATGTCCACCCAGGTTTCGCTGTCGCCCAGGGTGGTTTTACCGATGACCGTGACCGGCCGGCATGTGGCATGGCCTTCGAGCGCCAGGGCGCTGTCGGTGCTGAAGCTGACGTCGTCGGCGAAATTGTGCAGCGCCGCTTCCAGCAGCGAACGGCGCTCATGGGTGGTGACGTAGACGTCGTGAGTGAACAGATGATGCAGCCAGATCAGTTCCGTGCTGCGCAAAGGGGCCGCGAACTGGTGTTCCTCGCGCAGACGCTCGCCGAGTCGAGGTTCGGCGAAGGCGCTGATCTGCTCCAGGCCGGTCAACGCTTCGGCCAGTCGATGGCGCGCAGCGTCCAGGCGCGACTGGCTTGACAGCAGCGCTTCGCGCAAAGCAGGCGCTGCGTTGGCGAACCAGTCGGCCTCGGCGCCAGGTTCGCCCTGGGGCGGTGTGAGGCATGCGCCCAGGGCCTGCCAGTGGGCCGCGTGCAGCGTCGCGGCCCAGGCGGGCAGCCGGGCGGCAAGGAAGTGTTGGTGGGGATGGGTAGCGCTCGAAGGCATGGGCCGGTCTCCTGTTCGGGAAGGCCACAGGAGACGCCACGCCCAGCGACGCGCGGTGGTAGATAGAGGGCACCCGCCTCAGCGATCCCCCAGCCCGGCGTAGCCCACTCGCTCGACGCCCGACAAATGCTGGTCCAACAGTTGCACCAGCGATTCGCCCGGTGGCAGATAGGCGTCGCCGAAGTCATGTCTGTCCAGCGCACTGGGATGCGCCACCACCTCCAGCACGCCGTGGCTCGGCGCCAGACCGTGCTTGAGGTCCAGTGGCGTGCAGACATGGTCGGCGGTCACCGCGCACAGCTGTTTCAGGCGGCGGTTGAGCAGGGTCTTGAACACCCGCTTGAGCGGACCGATGTTGGCGCCGATGTTGCGCGCCAGGCGCACTGGCACGCCCTGCCCGCGGGCGAAGCGCGCCACCACGTCGCCGACCGGCCAGATATTGTGCACGTGCTGGTGCGAATCCAGGTGGCTGGGCCTGACGCCATGGGCCAGGCAGCGTTGCCACTGGGCATCGAGCTCCTGGCGCACGGCCTCGCGCTCACCGGGTGACAGGCGCAGGGTGCGCTGGCGCAGTTGCAGGTCGAAGCCGCCCTGGGCATCGCACAACCGCCGTTCGGCGCGAATCGCCCGGCTCAACGGCGAGCCATAGGTGAGATTGACGTGCAGGCCGATGCGCCCGGCGAGCGTGGGTTGTTGCGCCAGTTCGCACGCCGCCTCGAAGGCCGGCATGTTGGCCATCAGCGTCGCCGAACTGATCAGCCCGCTCTGGAAGGCCCGGACGATGACGGCGTTGACTTCGTCGTCCAGGCCGAAGTCGTCAGCGTTGACTATGACCCGCAATGGCATCGGCGCGCTCCTGTGCTGGGGGGGAAGGGGTGTCGGGTTTACGCCGGCGCTTGAGCCAGCGCCAGGCGCGCAGGGCCAGGCCCAGGGCGATGCCGTCGAGGCGCCAGCTGTAGCAGCTCAGGCGCCATTGCTCGAGTTGTCCGGTCTGGCGTTCGTGCAGTTGGTGGCTGGAGTTCTCCAGGCTCACCCGCGACGCGTCGACCCAGCTCCAGCCGTCGTCCAGGCCCCAGTGAATCCACTCTTCGAGCAGCACCCGGCCGCTGCCCAGGTCGCGCTGTTCGGGGACGAAGGCCAGGTTGTAGTCATACACCCGGCCCCGTTCGAGCAGGCCCAGGCGATAGCTGATGCAGCGCCCGTCCAGTTCCAGCAGCACCAGGCACACCAGACCCTCGGCGGCCAGCGCCGTGAAGGCCTGGTACATCCATTGGCGGCGCAGGGGGCCACTGAAGATGCCCACCTCGTCATCGCCTTTCCAACTGGCCGCCTCGACGGCGCTCACCGCATCGAGCCAGTGCTCGATGTCAGCGCGCGTCGGCATGATCCGGCGTACCTGTGCGCCGCAGGCGGCGATGCGCTTGCGCGCACGGCGCAGCTTGTAACGCGGGTCGCCGCTGACTTCCTGGCGGTCGGCCTGGCTGATACGGTGCACCGGCACGCGGCAGGTCAGGCGGCGCTCGAAGGTCGAGCTGGCGGCGGCCCACTGTTGCAGCCAGTCGCTGTCGCCGTCTGGCACTTCGCTCAGTTGCAGCAGGGCGTGCGGCAGCCTGCCACGGATGGCCTTGAGCACCGCACTGGCGTGGCTGACCGGCAGGTCCAGCAGCAGGGCGATCCGGTCGCTCAGCGGATGGCCCAGGTGGCGCACCACCGGCACGTTCAACGGCCCCAGCGGCTGGCGTTCGCGTACCAGGGGCAGGCACAGGCACAGGCGTCCGTCGAGGTGGCCAAGCAACACCTGCAACTGCTGACCCGGCTGCAACGCCGCTTCGGCGGCGCGCAGCCAGCCCAGGTGATTGAAGGGCGTGCTGGCGGCCACGCGCTGACGCAGCGCTTCGTAGCCGGCCGCCGGAAAGCTCGGGGTGCACAGCGAGGCGCACCAACTCAATTGCAGTGCCACCGCTCAGGACGCCGTGGCCGTGGTGTGTTGCGCGGCGTGCTTGCGCAGCGGCGCCAGGCGCGAGTCGCGATAGCGGCTTTCGCGGAAGAACTTCCAGCGCCCGAACAGGCAGTAGACATGCATGATGCGACCTTGCTCCTGATAGCCCATGCGCAGGTGCAGCTTGAGCGCCGGGATGTTGTGTTGTTCGCAGACGTCCACCACGGTGGTGCAGCCCTGCGCGGCCATGGCTTGCCACAGCGCCACCTGCAGGTCCACCGACAGTCGCGTGCCCCAGTAACGACGGATCAGTTCGCCGCCGAACTCGAAGAACTCGCCCGGGCCTACCGGGAACCAGCAGCCGTAGTAATGGCGGTCGTGGTAATGCCGGGCGCTGCCCCAGATGAAGGCGACCGCATCGCCTTCGTCGTCGAGGAACATCAGCCCGGTATGGCCTTCGCCCGCGAGTTCGCGCATGGTCTCGACGCGGTCGCCGAAATACCGGGCGAAAGCCCTGACGTTGGTCATGCTGATGTTTTCCAGGCGCAGTGGCGGGTAGGGCTTGAGCCGGTGCGGCGGCACGGGAGCCTGCAGGTCGCGCTGCATCCACAACAGTTCCCAATGATAGAAAACGTAGCGGCGCCAGGCGCTGGCCAGGGTGTTGCGCAGGCCCTTGCGCTGGATGCGTTCGCGGATCTTGCTCAGTGCACGCATGCTTCCTCCGGTGGGTGACGGCTCGTCCAGCGTCTTACGACGCGTTCCAGGTCAGGGCGAACAGCGTCTGCCCTGGCAGTTGAAAACTCAGGCGCCCCTGGCGGCAGTCGAAACGGCCGACGCGCGGGCGGTTGTCGGGGCCGAACAGCTCCAACTGCCCGCTGGGGCAGCGCTCCAGGGACAGTTCGACCTGTTGCTGCCGGTCGGCCTTGTTCACCCCCAGCAGGCTGCGCTGGCGACCGTCGGCCATGGCCAGGGCGTCGACCTCGAAGGCGTCGTTGTCCAAGGCCAGCACCTGGGTCAGCCAGTGGCGCTGGATGAACTGCTGGGCCAGGCCCACCGGCTTGAGCTCGAAGCGCGTTTCACCGAGCACACGGACCATGCCCTTGGGCCACTGTGGCTCGTCGGCGACGTGAAACCAGTTGAGCATGTCCAGCAGGCCGTCGGACGAGGCGTTGATCACCACCGAGGCCCACCACAGGCCGGCGTAGTGGGTGTTCTGCTCGTAGGGGCTGAGGGTCGAGCCGCTGGACAGGTTGGTCTGGTCGATCAGTAGCGCCTTGCGCGGTCGACCCTGGGCGTCGAGGCCGACCAGGTCGGCGGCCTGGCGCACACTGTCGCGGTAGCTGCGGGTGGCCAGCAGGTCGCGCACCATCCACTCATGCCAGGCCAGGGCGTCGATCTGCGCGCCCTGTTCCTCCAGCAGGCGGCGCGCCCAGTCCAGGCCGCGGCGCTGCTGACTGGCGCGGGTGAACGGCCCGCCGATCAGGCGCGAGGAGGCGGGCATGGCGATGCGCACGCCCGCTTCGCGAGCGCCAGGCCAGGCGCGCACGCGTGCGGCCATGGCGCTGAAGAAATCGCGGTAGCTGGCGTAGTCGCGATAGTTGAGGTTGGGCTCGTCGGCGAAGGCCAGGTAGTGCAGGCCCTTGCCGCCCAGCCGCGCGGTGGCGGCCAGCCAGGCCTGCAAACCGTCGTGGCTGGTGCGGTCGGCAGCCAGGTCGGCGCGCCGGCCGGTACCGGCCAGCAGGGTGATGTCCTGACCAATGGCGAAACGCTCTTGATACAGGCGCCGCCAGGCGTCCTCGTAATCAGGCTGACGCGCCAGCACGTCCATGAAACTGTAGTAGCCGGCCGCCTGCGGGCGCAGCGCATCGAGCACGGCGAAACTGGACGGCGGTGGCAGGACATAGGGCAGGTTCAGCCCCAGCAGCGGCGTGCGTCCGATCACCTCGGCCTGTAGGCGCAGGTGCACTTGGCCGGGCAGGTCGGGCACGTCGCTCAGGTCCTCGGCGCGTTGGGCGAACAGGTTGGCGCTGCCGTCGAGCCAGAACGCCGCCTTACCGCGCCCTTGCAGGCGCAAGCGCCAGGTTTCGTCGCGGCGACTGGACGGCAGCGCTTGCTGGTCGAACTGCCAGTAGGCCGGGTAAGGCTTGAGCGTCAGGTTTACCTGCAGGCCATCGCTCAGACGCTGGGCCCAGAGGCCGCGCACGCCGCCGTGGTACTTGCCGGCCAGGGTGGCCCGTTCGCCCGCCTTGACCCGGAAGTACAGGGTCACGTCCGGCCCGACCTCGGCGCTGAAGTGCACCTTGGCCGGGGCGAACTGCGCGCCGGTGCTGTCCGCGTGCCCGGCCTGGTAATCGCGAAAACTGTAGCCCGGCACTTCCAGCCGGTACGGTCCGGCGCCGGGCGTCAGCGGCCAGCGCTGCTCGCCACGCACCTCGGCGGCGTCTATGCGGCGCTCGCCGCACAGTTGCCCGTGGCCGTCGAGCAGGTACAGGTGCTCGCTGTTGGCATCGGCCTGCCAGGCTGGGCGCCAGCGCACCAGCAGGGTGTCTTCGGCGCTCGGTTGCAGGTACAGGCTGCCGTCGCGGAGGTCGCCCCATTGCAGCTCGGCGGCCTGCAGCCATGGCGCACCCAGGACCATCAGCAGCAGCCAGCGCTTCATGCCGGCCTCCGTTGCAGCCACTGGCGCAATGGGATGCAGTCACTGGGCAGCATGATCAGCGTGTGCCACAGCGGCACGCCGCTGAGCCGGCAGTACAGCACCAGCATGGCCAGGGTCACCGCCAGGTAGGCGATGGAAGACGCCGCGGCCGCGCCGACGATGCCCCAGTGAGGAATCAGCAGCAGGTTGAGCAGCAGGTTGAGCGCAGCGCCGGCCGCCATCATCAGCGACACCGCGCCAGGGCGGTTCTTGCCCAGCAGGTCCAGACGCAGGATGCTCGCGTAGCACAGCCCCAGCAGGCCCGGCAGCAAGGCCAGCAGCGCCGGATAAGCCGGCTGGTAGGCGATGCCGAACAAGGTGACGATCAGCCAGTCGCCGATCAGCGCCATGCCCAGGCAGGCACCGAGCATCACCGTGGCGGTCAGGCGCAGGGCCAGCGGCGTCAGCTTTTCCATGCCGGCGTCCTGTTGCAGCAGACGTTTCATCAGTGGCGTGGTGACCGCCTCGGGCACGATCAACAGCAGTTCGGCAGCGGCGCTGGCCATGGCGTAATGGCCCAGTGCGGTGCTGCCGAGCAGGGCGCCGATAAATAGGTAGTCGGCGCGCAGGATCAGTTGCTGACAGAGCAGGTCCGGGTGGCTCTTGGCGCTGTAGGCGAGCAGTTCGCGCTGGCCGCTGCGGTCCCAGCGCAGGCGCAGGGGGTGCTGGCGGCGCAGCCACCACAGGCCGAGCACCAGCACCAGCGCGATGCCGGCCAGCCAGCTGATCAGCGCCGCCTCGAGCGCCTGTTCGCGCCACATCCAGAACAGCCCGAGAAACAGCAGCAGCGGCGCCAGCGATTCGCTCAGGCGTAGCAGGTTGAAGGCGCCGACGTCGCCGCTGGCGTTGTGCAGGGTCAGCAGCCCGCTCTTGAGCACCGTCATCGGCACCGCCAGCAGCAACAGCCAGGCCAGCAGGCCCAGTTGCAGGGTGATGTCCAGCTCGCCGCCGAAGGTGCGCACCAGCGCCACGCAGGCCAAGGTCAGCAGCCCGGCCAGCAGGCAGCCGTAGATCAGCACCTGGGCCAGCAGCAGGCCCATGTCGCGCTGCTTGGCCGCCTGGTAACCCAGGGCACTGTTCAAGCCGCCGCTGGTGGCGGCGCTGATCAGGTCGGGCAGGGTGCTGAGCAGGGCGAACAGGCCGCGCTCGCTGGGGCCGAGGATTCGCGCCAGCAACACATTGCGCAGCAGGCGCAGGGCGATCATCGCCAGCTTGGTGCCCATGCTCAGCGCCAGGTGGCGCAGGTAGTGGTTGCGGCTCATGGGCGGCTGCCCCGGGCGATACGCCAGCCCAGCAGCGAAGGGTGGCTGGCGCTGCGCTGACTGACGCCGATGCGTGGCAGCGCCAGGGCATCGTCCCGGCCCTGGCAGATGCCGGGGCGGGTGCTCAGGGCAAAGGGGTAGTGGTGGGCGGCGATGCGCGCGCGTACGCGTGGGTCATGGTCGCCATTGGGGTAGCAGTACACCGGCAGCGGCTGGCGACAGCCTTGCTGCAAGGCGTGGTGGCTGCGCTGGATCTCCGCGTCCAGGCCGTTGTCGTCCAGGCCCGGCAGCAGCGCATGGCTGGCTCCGTGGGGGCCGAAACGCACCAGGCCGGACGCTTCCAGTTGGCGTACTTGATGCCAGTCCATGGCCTGGGGCAGGGCGTCTGCGGGGCAGGCGTCGGTCAACTGCAGCAGGGTCGCTGAATCGAGGGTCTTGAGGCTTTGCAGGTAATGCGCCAGGGCCAGGCTGCGCGCGGGCGTCTGCTCGGTCAGCGCCGCAGCGGGCGGCAGCGGGCGGCCGAGATCGTGCAAAGCGTCGATGAGGGCGCGTCGGGCGGGTTCGCCATGGCTGCCCCACAGGGTTTCGCCGACGCTCTCCCACCAGAAGCGCTGGCGGCTGCCGATGTAGTCGGTGGACAGGAAGATGCTCGCCGGGGTCTGGTACTGGTGCAGCAAGGCGAAGGCGTGGCTGGCGTTGTCGCGCCAACCGTCATCGAAGGTCAGGGCGAGTTTCGGGCGTTGGTCGCCACGTGGGCGGCCTTGGCACTGCAGCAGGTCCATGAGCCCGACGCAGTCGAAGTGCCGTGGCAGCCAGCGCAGCAGGCGCTCGAAGGCGCGCGGACCGACGCACAGCTCGTTGCGGTGAGGCAGCGCCGCACTGGTGTCATCGGCCAGCACCCGGTGCAGCATCAGGATCACCCCGGCGCCGCGCAATTCGGCGCGCCCTTGGGGCGATCTGAGGTAGAGCCAGCCACTGGCCTGTTTGATCCGGGTCTTGATCGGCATGTCCATCGCTCATCGATTCTGGTCGGGGTTCCACTGCGTGTAGCGGTGCCCGCGCAGGAATTGCCACAGGCCCACGCACATGCCGGCCAGGGTCACCAGCACGAACGCCGCCAGGCGCAGCACTTTGGGCGGGCGCGCCGCGGGGTACAGCAGGCCCGCCAGCGCCGCGCCGTAGCCCAGCACCTGCAGCGCGAGGGTCAGTTGGTAGAAGGGCGATTGGCCGATCAGGCACAGGTTGGCCAGCAGCAGTGGCAGCAGCAACACCGGCGCCAGGCGGCGGATCAGCTTGTGGCTGATCAGGGCGATGGCGTACAGGCCGTGGCGCAGTGGATTGAGCAGTTCGCGGCGCGCAGCCAGGCTCTGCAGACCGCCGACGGTGACCCGCTGGCGACGGCGGAACTGTTTGTCGGCCTCGTCGACGCCCTGGTCGAGGACGATCGCCTGCGCCACGTAGACGATGCGTTTGCCCGCCACCGGCGCACAGGTGCTGATGTGGAAGTCGTCGTTGACCTGCGGCGGGATCGGTTGGAACAGCGCGCGACGCAGGGCCAGCAGTGCGCCGTCGGCCGAAACCATGCAGCCGGTGCGGTTTTCCACCTTACGCACCCACGCCTCGTAGTGGCGGTAAAGGCTGTCGCCCAGGCTCAGGCCTTTGCCGGGGTCGGGGATGATCATGTGCCCGGCGCTGGCACCTACGTCAGCATCGGCGAAGGGCGCCAGCAGCAGGCCCAGGGTGTTGCCGGCCCATTGATTGTCGGCATCGGTGAAGACCAGGATGTCGCCCCGACAGTGCGCCACCGCCGTGTTCAGCGCGCCGGGTTTGCCCAGGCGCGGCAGGTCGAGCACCTGCACCCGGGGGTCGTTCAAGGCCCGCGCCAGCGCCACGGTCTGGTCGCTGGAACCGTCGCTGGCCACCAGCACCTGCAACTCGGCGGCCTGGTAATCCTGGTTCAGCACGCTGCTGAGCTTGGCCTGGATATGGCGTTGCTCGTTGTGTGCGGCGATCACCACGCTGACCCGTTGCGCGGGCAGCGCTGCGCGCCTGCGCCTGGGGAACAACGGCGCGGCCAGCGACAGCAGCAGCGGATAGCCGACCCAGGCGTACAGGGGCAGCGACAGGCACAGCCAGAAAATGAACTCAGCCACGGGCGGGCCTCCTTGCGCTGCGGTTGAGCAGACTGAGCACGAAGGCCGCACCGGCGATGTGCAGGCGCAGCCAGTGCAGAATAAAGAGTTGCAGGGTGAACAGCGCATCGCGCTGGCGCAGGCTCTGGCGCACCGCCAGGGCCACGGCGGGTAGGGCGCCGCCAAGCAGCAACCCCAGGGCCAGGCCGGCGAACCCGCACAGCAGCGCCGAGAGCGCGAGCGCGTCGATCAACCAGACGCCCAGCGACAGCAGCGGAAAGCGCAGCAACCGTAAGCTGGCGCCGTGGCTGCGCAACAGTTGCAGGTGACTGCCCTGGCGCCACAGCTCCTTGCCCAGCCATTCGCCCCAACTGCCCTCGAAGCCCCAATGCAGCACCGCCGGTTGGCACACCAGGCGCAGCCGCGCCCCGGCCTCGTGCAGACGCAGGGTGAAGTCCTTGTCCTCACCGGTGCGCAGGGCCTCGTCGAAGCCGCCCACCTGGACGAACCAGGCGCGGCGCATGAGCAGATTCGGCGTCGGCAGCCAAGTGCGCGACTGCACCGGCTGGCCGCCGCGCAGGGTACGGCGTTGCCAGGCGTGGGCGAACCACGGCGCCTGGCCTGGGGTGTCGCAGTCCAGGGCGAAGACGTCGCCGCGCTCCTGCTGTTGCAGGTCCATCAGCAAGGCCAGCCAGTTGGCGGGCACCTCGATGTCGGCGTCGACGAACGCCAGCCACTCGCCACGGCTGACCTGCGCGCCGCGGTTGCGCAGTGCGCCGATGGACACGCCCGGCAGGCTCAGCACCTGCGCGCCATGGCGGCGGGCGATGGCCGGTCCGTTGTCGCGCGAACCGTTGTCGACCACGATCAGCTCGCACTCCAGCCCCGCGAAACGCGCGGCCTGGCGCGCGGCATCCAAGGTCCGGCCAATGTGCCGGGCTTCGTCGAACATGGGGATGACGATGCTGACCACACTCATGCCTTGGCCTCCGCCAGCTGGGGTTCACGGGCCTGGCGCAGCAGCACACTGGACAGCGCCAGCATCATCCACAGGTACTTGTGGCTGGGCGCGCTGAGGAACATCAGGAACAGCCCGATGGCCAGCATGCACATGGTCAGGTGGGTCATCAGGTCGGCGCGCGCCACATCGCCCGTCGCGCGCCAGGCCGCGCGGGCCTGCCAGAAATTGCGCAGGGCCAGGGCGATCATGCCGACGAAGGCCAGTCCGGCCGGTACGCCGGTTTCGCTGAACAGCTCCAGATAGGTGTTGTGGGCGCGGCGGTAGAGGTCGGTGGTCTTGCTGTTCTCCGGGGCGAAGGCCTTGGAGAAGCCGGTGTCGGCGTAGTGCAGCGGGAAGGTGCCGGGGCCGGTGCCGAGCAATGGGCTGTGGCTGATCATGCGCTGGCCGACCACCAGGTAAGAGGAACGCCGCCCCAGGGACTCGTCCTGGTGCGCGTTGACCCCGGACTTGAGCAGCATCAGCGACTCGATGCGCTCGGCGTAGCCCGCCGGCATCAGCGCTGCGCCCAGCGGCAGCACTACGGCGATACCGAGCAGGGCGAAGCCCAGGTGTCGGGGGCGGATGCGGGTGAGCTGTTCGCGGTAGTTGTAGAGCACGATGCCCAGGCTGATCAGCAGTACCACCAGTCCCGAGCGCGACTCGGTCTTGGTCATGCCCACCAGCAGCAGCACGCAGCAGCCAGCCCAGAACAGCTTGAGCAGGATGTGCCGGGTCTTGATCGTCAGCCACAGCCCCAGCGGCATGGCGATGGTGATCAGCAGGGCGAAGGCGTTGGGATCGAGCATGGCCGAGGCACGGCCTTGCTCCTGGTATTTGGTGGAGAAGATGGCGAACAGGCAGGTGACGCAGACGCTGACGGTGATCAGCCTGGCCAGCATCGGCAGGTTGAGGTCACGGCCCACCAGCAAGGTGATGACGAACACGATCAGCCCCACCAGTAGTTCGCGCAGGTGCACCAGCGACAGGGCCAGGCTGTCGCTGGTCCACAGGCTCAGCAGGTACAGGGCCATGAACGGCAGCAGCAGGCGCCATTGATTGCTGCGCAGGCGCTCGCCCGGTAGTTGGCGCACCGCCAGTTGCAGGGTGAGGATCAGCACCAGGCCCAGGCCGATCAGCTTGGCCCCGGAGACCAGGCTGTCCTTGAGCAAACCTTCCAGCGGTACCAGCGCCGCGATGGCCAGCAGACCCCAGGCGGGCTTGCGGTACAGCACCAGCGCACCGGCCAGGCCGACCACGGCGCCCGGGGCGAGGAAGGGGTAGGGGCTGGCCAGCAAGCCGAGCGACAGCAGGGCCGCCAGGCCCACCAGCGACAGTGGCACGATCATGCGACGACCTCCTGGGTGGCACCCCGGTACACCAAGGCCCAGTGCTGGGCCAGGGTGGGCAGGTGATGGCGCTCGCGTTGGGTCTGGCGGGCGCGGGCGACCAGTTCCTCGGCCTGCTGCGGGTCGTCCAGCAGGGCGTGCAGGTGAGCGCCCAGTTCCTCGACCGCGAGCGGCGCGGCGAGCAGGCCGCTGCGCCCGTGCTCGATCACGTCTGGGATGCCGCCGACGCCGAACGCCACCACCGGTACGCCGTCCTGCATGGCTTCGAGCAGGATCATCGGCGTGCCTTCGGTGCGCGAGCTGATCACCAGGGCATCCAGGCGCTGCATCCAGGCCTGCATGTCGTGCTGGAAACCGGGCAGGGTGATGCGTTCGCCGAGCCCGGCTGCGTCGATGCGTGCCTGCAAGACAGTGCGCTCCGGGCCTTCGCCGAGCATCACCGCGTGCACGTGCGGCTGGCGTTGGCACAGCGGGATCAGCGCGTCGAGGAACAGGTCCGGGCCTTTCTCGCTGGACAGCCGGCCGACATAGCCTGCCAGCCAGTGATCCGTGCGTGCGCTGTGTCCATGCGCTTGGACCCGCTCCTGGGGCGCGCCCGCGCCGACGGGCTCCGGCAGGCCGTTGGGGATCACTTGAATCTTGCTGGCGGCCACCCCGGCCTGGCGGTGAATGCGGGCGATGCTCTGGGCCACGCACACCACGGTGGTGACCGTCGGGGTGCGGCACAGTTGCAGACTCAGCCAGGTGTAGAAGCGCTGCTTGCGGCTGCGCGGGGTGAAGCCGTGCTGGGTGGTCACCAAGGGCAAGCGCCACACAGTGGCCGCCAGCCAGCCGAACAGCAGCCCCTTGAAGTTGTGGCTATTGAGCAACGGCCGGGCGCCGCGCTGCGCCGACACCACCCTGAGCACCTCGCCCAGGCCGTTGCACACCTGGCACTGGACACCGGCCTGGCGAAAGCGCGCCAGCAAGGCGTCCGGCGCGCCGAGGAACAGCACCTGGTGCCTGCCAGGGGTGGCCAGGCAGTGGTCCAGGAGCATGCGCTCGGCGCCGTAGAACCCGCCGCTGCCGAGCAGGTGCAGGATCGGCCGGCCAGCGGCGGGCAGGGCGGCGTTCAATGCCGCACCCAATGCAGCAGGCGCGGCAACGACCAGCCTTTATGCGGATTGGGTTGCGCCGGGTTCTGGTCGTTGATCACCAGCAGCACCGGCAGGTTCAGCGCCTGGCCGATCTGCGCCGGGTGCTTGAAGCGGTGGTCGAAGAACTCTTTGACGTAGACCAGGGCAATGGCCAGCAACAGCCCGGTGACCAGACCGAACGGAATGATCAGGCCCGGTTTGGGGAACGAGGCATTGGCCGGCTCGTAGGGCGCGCTGAGAATCCGCGCATTGGACTGGCTGCCGTCGAGCAGGCCCTGGCCACGGCTTTCCTCGTAGCGCTGGGCATAGGTGGAGAAGGCCTTGTGCAGGGCGTCGATCTCGGTGTCGAGCTGGCGGGTCTTGCTCTGGGTTTCGCGCAGTTCGGTGATGCGCTCCTTGTAGTCGGCGATGCGCTGGGTCTTCTGGTCGATCACCTGCTGGGTCACAGCCAGGTCCTGCTGGCGTTCGCGGATGCGATTCTCGACGATCTTCAGAAATTGCGCGCGCAGTTGGGCGATCTGCTGGCGGGCGATGACCATTTGCTCGGCGCCGGGCTGGAACACCGTGGCGTCGCCGTTGTAGCGGGCCAGTTGGGTGGTCAGTTGCTCGCCCAGTTGCTTGATCTCACGGTCTTCGAAGGCGATGTTGTCGACCGTGGTGGTGAAGGTGTAGGGGAAGGCGTAATCGGCCATTTTCGCCTTGCTCGCCGAGGCCAGCGCCGTTTGCAGGTAGTCCAGCCACTGCTGGTTTTCCAACTGGCGATCACGTTGCAGGTTGAGCGCCTGTTCCTCGGTGTTGATCGCGTTGAGGCGGAAGGTGATTTCCTCTTTGGGATCGGACGAGGCCACGGCCGTCAGCAGGCCCAGGCGCTGGCCTTCGAGGTCGTCCAGACGCGCCTGGTAGTGCAGTTTCTTCTGCTCGTAGAAGGTCTCGGGCAGTTCGTTGGACTGCAGGTCCTGGCGGTTCTTCAGAAAGTTGTCCAGCAGACGTGCGACGAACAGGGTACCGACATGGGCGTCGTCGGCGCTGTAGGTGATGGAGATGACGTTGGAGCCGGGCAGGGTCTCCACCTTCAGGTCCTTGACCGCCTGGTCGGTGAGGTCGTCGAGCTGGGTGTCGCGCTCGTCGGCCACGTTCTTGCCCAGCGCCCGTTGCAACGGCTCGATCACAGCATGGCGCAGCGGGTCGATCAGGGTCCGGCGCAGCAGGCCCGGCTCCACCGGATACTGGCCTTCCTGGCGCAACTGGCCGATGGTCTGGCGGATCAGCGTGGGCGAGCGCAGGATGTTGCTTTCGGTCTCCATGTCGGCCAGCGACGGCGGGATGAACTGGTCCGCCTGCTGCGCCAGGGACGAGCTGGTGTCGCTCTGCGACAGTTTCTTGGACTGGACGATGACCTCGGCGGTGATGTCGAAGCTCTGCTTGAGCACCAGCGGCAGGATCAGCGCGATCACCGCGAAGATCAGGAACACCCGTTTCACCAACTGGCGGTTGGCGAAGAAGATGCGGAAGAACTCGTGCACGTAGTTCTCTTTCGGTTGCGTGGTCATGGTGGCTCCGTCCCCGGTCATTGGCCTGATGCCGCGCCATTGGCGGTTGAACTGCGGCGGTCGTTGTTGTCCTTGTTGTCCAGTCGGTAGCCGAAGCTCACGCCGATGCCCTGGAACAGGATCACGTCAGCCAGTTGGCGCGACAGCTCGCCGGCGCTGGCCAGGGCGGTCTTGGGCACGTAGAGCATGTCTTCGGGCTGCAGGTAGGCGATGCTCTGGCTCTTGCCCGACAGGGCCTGGTCGACGTCGTACTGGTAAGCCTGCACGGTGTTGCCGGTGCGGCGCATGATCATCACCGAGCCGAGCTTGGCCTTGATCGTCGGGCCGCGGGCCAGGGTCAGCGCTTCGAGCACCGACACCGGACGGCGGATCTCGAACGCCCCAGGCTGGCCGACTTCGCCGAGCACGTAGATTTCGTTGGCGGCGGTGGACTTGAGCAGCACATCCACGCTCATGCGTCCTGGCAACTGCGCGTAGCGCTCGTTGAGGTAGTCGCGCAACTGATTGACGGTCATGCCTTGCAGCGGCACCGAGCCGATTTCCGGGAAGGTCGCGCGGCCGTCGTTGCCCACGGTGATGTCGCGGCTCATGCCGGTGCCCGGATGGGTGAGGGCGTTCTTCAGGTTGATCTCGTCGGTCATGGGGCTGAGCACCCGTACCGTCACCTGGTCGCGGTTGGGCTTGAACACGCGCTTGTCGTTGTAGGCCTGGCGAATGGCGTTCTCGGCGTCGCTCGGGGTCAGGCCTTCGACGCGCACCGAGGCGTTGGTCGAGGGCAGGGTGATGCTGCCGTCGGGCTGCACCAGTTGCTGGCCGTTGAGGCTGCTGGCGGCCATGAAACTCAGGTCCAGGGTGTCACCGGACTGGATGCGGTAGACCCCGGCGGTGCGGTTGCTGACATGGAAGATCACTTCCAGCACGTCCTGTGGGCGCAGCACCTGTTCGCGCCGGGCCACCTCGGTGGCCTGGTTCTCGGTCGGCGGGGCGGTGAGGATCTGCACCGGCATCTGCCGGCCCTGCGGGCTGCTGCAACCGGCCAGGGCCAGCACGCACAGGGCAATCGTGGGGTATCTCAGGGCGATCATCGTGTGCGTCCTCTCAGAGGTGGTCGTACAGCCACTTGGGCATGTAGTACTTGCGTTGGTTGAACACGCTGCCGATCAGCCGCGCGCCGGCCTGGCCCAGGCGCTGGGCGGCGGCCTGGGCCACTTCGAAGCGGGTGTCCTCGGCGCGCACCACCAGGATCACGCCGTCCACCAGCGGACCGAGGGTCAGGCTGTCGGCGCTGGCGTAGATCGCCTCGCCATCGATCACCACGAAGCGGTACTGGGCGGCGAACTGGCGCAGCAGCACGCGCACTCGCTCCGGGTCCAGGCGTTGGCGACCGCGCTTGAAGGTGCCTGCCGGCAGCACGTCGAACGGCTGATCGGCCAGGTGCACCACGCAGTCCTGGGCCAGCGGCGGGGTGTCCAGGTCGAATTGCAGGTCGCTGTAGCCGCGCAGTTTGCCCAGCCCCAGTTGCTGGCTGAGGCTGGCGTTGCTGGCGCTGGCGTCGACCAGCAGCACGGCACCGGCGCTCATCTGCGCCAGTTGGCTGGCGAAGGCCAGGACGCTGGTGCTGGTGCCGGTACCGGTGTTGGCGGCGGTCAGCAGCAGGGTGCGCTGGTCGAGGTCCAGGACGGTGGCGGTGAGGTTGGTCTCGCTCGGGTTGGCGATACGCAGGCTTCTAGAAGTGGAACCGTCCATCTCAACTTGCTCCATGGCCAGTGAATACCTTGAACGGGGTCTTGAGCAGGATCTTCAGGTCCAGCATCAGGCTCTGTTCGTTGATGTAGTTCAGGTCCAGCTCGACGCGCTGGTCGAAATCGATGTCGCTGCGCCCGGAGATCTGCCAGAGGCCGGTCATGCCGGGGTAGATCGCCAGCCGCGCCAGGTGGTTGTCCTTGTAGCGGTAGGTGTTGAACGAGGTGGGGCGTGGGCCGACCAGGCGCATGTCGCCGGTGACCACGTTGATCAGGTTGGGCAGCTCGTCCAGGCTGCTGCGGCGCAGCCAACTGCCCACGGGGGTGATACGCGGGTCTTTGTCGATCTTGAAGTCGATGGCGTCGGCGCCGTGCTTGTTCAGGTGGCGCACCGAGTCTTTCAAGGCCTCGGCGTTGGCGACCATGGTGCGGAACTTGAACATGCCGAACAGGCGACCGCGGTAGCCGGTGCGTTGCTGCACGAAGAACACCGGGCCTGGGCTGGAGCGTTTGACCAGCAGCGCCAGGGCCAGCAACAAGGGTGACAAGACCACCAGCAGCAGCAGCGCGGCCACGCACGACAACACGCGGTTGGTGCGCGACAAGGTCCACGGGCGCCCGCCGATGCGGCCGGTGATCCAGCCTCGACCTTGCATGTGGATGGCCGCATCGATGCGCTGGCGGTGCGCCGGATCCATGCGTTTGTCCTGGTACAGCGCCTGTAGCGGGGCGCTCTTGGGTTGTCCTGTCATATCACCCTCCGTTGTTGCGACAGCTCATCAGCAGGTTCGCCGTCTGCCGCGGCGTTCGAGTAGTAGGCCTGGAACCAGGCGACGAAGCGCCCCAGGCCTTCGTCGAGGCTGACCTGGGGGGTAAAACCGGTGACCCGGGCCAGGGCGCTGGCATCGGCGCAGGTGGCCAGGACATCGCCCGGTTGCAGCGGCAGCAGCTCGATCACCGCGCTGCGCTGCAGGTGCTGCTCCAGCAGGGCCAGGTAGTCGAGCAGTTCCACCGGGCGTTGGCCGCCGATGTTGAACAGCCGCCAAGGCGCCTGGCTGCTGGCCGCGTCCGGGGCGAAGGCGTCCCACTGCGGGTCGGCGTGGGGCGGATGGGGCATCAGCCGCACCAGGCTTTCGACGATGTCGTCGATGTAGGTGAAGTCGCGCTGATGGCGGCCATGGTTGAACAACTGGATCGGTCGCCCTTCGCTGATCGCCCGGGCGAACTGCATCGGCGACATGTCCGGGCGGCCCCAGGGGCCGTACACGGTGAAGAAACGCAGGCCGCTGCTGGGAATGCCGAACAGGTGGCTGTAGCTGTGCGCCATGGCCTCGTTGGCCTTCTTGGTTGCAGCGTACAGCGACAGCGGGTGATCGACGCCGTCCTCGACCCGATACGGGGTGCGCTGGTTGGCGCCGTAGACCGAGCTGGACGAGGCGTACAGCAAGTGCTGCACCGGATTGCGCCGGCAGCCTTCGAGGATGTTGAGAAAGCCGGCCAGGTTGCTGTCCAGGTAGGCCTGGGGGTTTTTCAGCGAGTAGCGCACGCCGGCCTGGGCGGCCAGGTGGATCACCACGTCCGGGCGCTGCTCGGCGAACAGCCGCGCCACGGCATCGCGGTCGGCCAGGTCCAGGCGGTGCAGCGGGAAGTCGCCCGCCTGCTGCTGCACCCACTGCACGCGGGCATGCTTGAGCGCCGGATCGTAGTAGTCGTTGAAGTTGTCCAGCCCCAGTACCTGGTGGCCATCGCGCAGCAGGCGCAGGCAGGTGTGCGCACCGATGAAGCCGGCTGCGCCGGTGACCAACACTTTCATGGCGCGCCGACCTGCCAGTCGGCCTGCTCCGGCGCGACCTGGCGCAGGCCGATGCCGCTGTAATGCAGGCCGTGGGCGGCGACCTGGTCGGGGTTGTAGAGGTTGCGGCCGTCGATGATCACGCGGCTGCGCAGCTTGTTGGCCAGCAGCGCGAAGTCGACCACACGAAAGTTCTTCCATTCGGTGCAGATCACCAAGGCATCGGCGTCCTGCAGGGTGTCGTCGCGGGTGGCGCACAGTTGCAGGTCGTCCCGGTAGCCGTACAGGCGCCGGCATTCGTCCATCGCTTCAGGGTCGTAGGCGCGCACCGTGGCGCCTTCGGCCCACAGCGCTTCCATCAGGTAGCGGCTGGGCGCTTCGCGCATGTCGTCGGTGTTGGGCTTGAAGGCCAGCCCCCACAGGGCGATGGACTTGCCGGCCAGGCCGCCCAGGCGCTGCTTGAGCTTGGCGAACAGGATGCGCCGCTGGTGATCGTTGATGTCGTTGACGCTTTGCAGCAGGCGTAGCGGCATGCCGCTGTGCTCGGCGGTGTGCAGCAGGGCCTTGATGTCCTTGGGGAAGCACGAGCCGCCGAAGCCGCAGCCGGGATAGATGAAGTGGTAGCCGATGCGCGGGTCGGAACCGATGCCACGGCGCACCGCTTCGATGTCGGCGCCCAGGTGCTCGCTGAGGTTGGCCAGCTCGTTCATGAAGCTGATACGGGTGGCGAGCATCGCGTTGGCGGCGTACTTGGTCAGCTCGGCGCTGCGGTTGTCCATGAACATCAGCTTTTCATGGTTGCGGCAGAACGGCGCGTAGAGCTCGGCGAGCTGCGCATGGGCCAGCGGGTCGCGGGTGCCGACGATGATTCGGTCCGGGCGCATGCAGTCGGCCAGGGCGCTGCCTTCCTTGAGAAATTCCGGGTTGGACACCACCCGCACGTGCAGGTGGTCCTTGCCCAGGCTGTGCAGGCGTTCGCGGGCCAGGTTCATGACCTGGTCGGCGGTGCCCACCGGCACGGTGGATTTGACGATCAGGGTGCGGTCGGCGTCCATCAGTTCGGCAATCTGCCGGGTGACGTCGAGCACATGGCTCAGATCGGCCGAGCCGTCCTCGTCGGGCGGGGTGCCGACGGCGATGAAGATCAGCTCGGCGTGGTTGACCGCGTCGCTGGCCTGGGTGCTGAACAGCAGGCGGCCTTCGCGGATGTTGTCTTCCAGCAGCGAGGACAGGCCCGGCTCGCTGATCGGCGGGACGCCTTGGCGCAGTTGGTTGATCTTGTGGGCATCGACGTCCACGCACAGGACCCGGTGACCCACGTCGGCCAGTGCCGCCGCTTGTACCAGACCTACGTAACCTGTGCCAAAAACGCTCACGTCCATGTCGGCTTTCCTCATGAGAATGAGTAAGGGGGGTGAAACAGTGTGTTGTCGGTATAGCGCACCCTAACAGAAATGCGTCAAAGCAATGGCATGTTTCGTCAAACTTACAAGCGCTAACGATAAGGCCACTTGCCACTAACCCCTTGTATGACGCGGCTTTGGACTGAAAAGCGAGAAAAAAGAGGTGAAACGTTTAGCCGATGAACGGTTGCAGGCCGCGAATATCAAGGGTTGCGTTGATAGAAGGAGCAATGTGAAGGATTTTTTTCAGGCCGGATTATGGCGTCAGGATATCGACGGAAAATTGACTTTTTCATGTTGAGATTTGTTTCAACAGTGCTACGGTTGGCAAAATCACCCCGTCATCGGAGCGTTGGGATCATGCGCGGATGGATCAAATTGGCCCTGCTGCTGGCCTATCTGGCGAGTTTTCATGGGTATTACGCCGAGCGCGTCGAAGCGCTGGGGCTGGGCGTACCGCTGGTGCTGTACTTGGGGCTCGCGGCGTTGTTGACGGCGGGTCTGTTGCTGTCGGCGTGGATCCGCCAGGCCTGGCTGCGCTGGCCGTTGGCGCTGGCGTTCGCGGTCGGTGGGCTGTTCTTCGACGCCTACCTGCGGATCACCGATTCGTACCTGACCTACAGCGCGTTCGTCTCGATGGTGTATGCCGGCGGCTTCGTCCAGGAGGCACTGGAGCAGTACCACTATGCGATCACCCTGGCGGCCGCCAGCTCGGTGTTGGTGCTGCTGGGCGTGGGACTGCGGCCTGGGCCGGCGCCGCGCCTGCCGCAGTGGCTGCCGATCGGCGCGCCGCTGCTGGCGCTGGCGCTGCTGATCGGCATGCTGTTCGTGCGTGCCGGCGAGGGTGCCCGTGGGCTGCCGGTGATGTACACGCCGCTGGCGTACCTGAGCCTGTTCGGCTACGAAGCCTTGCACGACCGGGTGGGGCCGCGCGAGCCGGTAACGCTGGCGCAGTCGAGCGCGCCGCTGGCGCGTGACATCGTGCTGGTGATCGACGAAAGCATTTCCGGCAACTACCTGGACCTGAACACACCGACGGGCGTACCCAGTCATCTGCTGCAGACATACCCCGGCGTGGACATCGTCAATTTCGGCTATGCCGCCTCGGCCGCCAATTGCAGCGCCGACACCAACGTCACCCTGCGCTTTGGCGGCACCCGTGAGGACTACCTGCGCATCAACTCGACGCAGCCGTCGATCTGGCAGTACGCCAAGCGTGCGGGCATGGGCACGGTGTACATCGATGCGCAGCGCACCGGTGGCAACCTGCAGAACCTGATGACCGACACCGAGAAGCAGGACATCGACCGTTTCATCCAGTTCGACACCACGCCAGTGGTCGACCGCGACATGGCCGCGTTGCAGCAGTTGATCGGCCTGCTGGGCGACGGCAAGCCGCAGTTGATCGTGATCAACAAGCTCGGCGCGCACTTTCCGGTGCACGACAAATACCCCGACGACTTCATGGCCTATCAGCCGGCGTTGCCACGCGGGCGCTTCCAGGACGTAGCCGATACCGGGTCGCGCGAAGGCTTCAGCGGTACCGCGCAGGACTGGGTGCTATACCGCAACGCCTATCGCAATACCCTGGGCTGGAACGTCGGCGAATTCTTCCGCCGCCTGTTCGCCCAGGCCGACCTGAGCCAGGCTGTGCTGATCTACACCTCCGATCATGGCCAGGACCTGCACGAGCGTGGCAATCCCGGGCTCAACACCCATTGCGACAGCGATCCGGTGATGGAGGAGGGCCTGGTGCCGCTGGTGGTCATCCAGGGGCAGGGGGTCAAGGCGCTGGACTGGCAGGCGTACCTGGCACAGAACCGCAATGCTTCAAGTCATTACAACCTGTTCCCGACCTTGCTCAAGCTGATGGGTTATGACGCCTCGGCGGTGGCGGGTGCGTATGGCCAGGCGCTGGATGTGCCGACCCACGACCCGTTCACCTTCAACGCCCGCTACAACGCACGCCTGGGCGGCAAGCCGGATTTCCGGCACATCGACCTGAGCCGGATCGTGGTGCCGCCGCCGCACGAAGCCGAGGAGGTGAATGTCGCGCGTTGAGTGAGTCAGTCCCCGCCGCCCAAAGGCGGGCGGGGATTCGGGCTCAGGACGCCTGTGCATTCCCTGCGCGCGACACGCGCAAGGCCACCACGCTGCCGACCACGATCAAGCCGGCCAGCGAGTACAGCGCGGCGTCGGTCGAGCCGGTCTGGTCCTTGATGAAGCCGACCAGGTAGGGGCTGAGGAAGCCTGCCATCTGGCCGACCGAGTTGATGATCGCCAGGCCCGCCACGGCCGCGCTGGCGCTGAGCAGCGCCGTGGGCATCGGCCAGAACATCGGCAGGCCAGTGAGCGCGCCCATGGTGGCGATCGACAGACCGAGGATGGCAATCGCGGGGTTGCCCGCGAAATTCACCGCGATCAACAGGCCCAGGGCGCCCATCAGCATGGGCACCACCAAGTGCCAGCGGCGCTCGTTGCGCAGGTCGGCCGAGCGCCCCACCAGGATCATGAACACCCCGGCCAGCAGGTAGGGAATTGCGCTCAGCCAGCCGATCAGCAGCGGGCTGTCGAAGCCCAAGCTCTTGATGATCGACGGCAGCCAGAAGTTGATCGCGTAGACGCCGCTCTGGATGCAGAAATAGACGAAACCGAAGGTCCAGATCAGTGGATTGGTCAGCACCGCCAGCACGCTGTCGCCGGCCGTGGACGGTTTGCTCGCCGCATCACGGGCGAGGTCGCGGGCGATCAGTTGGCGCTGCGCTTCGCTGAGCCATGTGGCTTTCTGATAACCGTCGCTGAGCAGGAACACCGCGAGGATGCCCAGCGCCACGGTGGGCAGGCCCTGGATCAGGAACATCCATTGCCAACCGGCCAGGCCGTGTTGACCGGCGGCGAAATGATCGAGGATCCAGCCGGAGAAGGGTCCGCCGAGCAGTCCCGAGACCGGAATCGCCGACATGAACAGGGCCATGATGCGACCGCGACGGTCCGCCGGGAACCAGCGCGACAGGTACAGCACGACGCCGGGGAAGAAGCCGGCTTCGGCGGCGCCGGTGAACAGGCGCAGCACGTAGAACTCCATGGGCGTGGTGACGAACAGCAGGCAGGTCGACAGGCTGCCCCAGGCGATCATCATCACCGCGATCCAGCGCCGCGGGCCGAAGCGGTTGAGCGCCAGGTTGCTGGGCAGGCCGCAGAGCACGTAGCCGATGAAGAAGATGCCGGCGCCCAGGCCATAGATGGTTTCGCTGAACTTCAGCGCGTCGAGCATCTGCAGCTTGGCGAAACCGACGTTGACGCGGTCCAGGTAGTTGAACAGGTAGCAGATGAAAATGAACGGGATCAGTCGCAGGGTGATGCGCCGGTAGAGCGCATCGCGGCTGGCGTCGTGGCCTTGGTCAGGGGCTGGGCTGTGTGCCATGATGAAATTCTCTGTTGTTATGATTGTCACTGCGGCGCCTGTACCGACGCTCGCCCGAACGAGTCTCGGCGAGCCAGGCGCTGCTGTCTTTGTGCGTCTGCACAGCGCCGGGCGCCGACGATTGTGCCGCGCAACGAAGTCTGCCACTGCAAGGAACCCACATGTTCGAACTTGACCACGAGCTGGCCCAGGACATCGTCGACCGGGCGATGGCGATCCTGCCCTGCAACGTCAACGTCATGGACAGCCAGGGCCTGATTCTCGGCAGTGGCGAGCCGGAGCGCATCAACACCCGCCACGAAGGGGCGCAACTGGTGCTGGCCAACGGACGCATCGTCGAACTCGACGGCGAGGCGGCCAAGTGCCTCAAAGGTGTGCAGCCGGGCGTGAACCTGCCGCTGATGCTCGATGAGCGGTTGATCGGCGTGCTGGGGCTGACCGGCGATCCACAGCACCTGCGCACCTACGCCGAACTGGTGCGCATGACCGCCGAAATGCTGCTGGCGCAACGTAACCAGCAGGTCGAGCAACAGTGGCGACGTCAGCGCTGCGACGACCTGCTGGCCTTGCTGCTGGGCGGTAGCGGCGACTCGCCCCGACTGGTCGACGAAGCCCGGCAATTGGGGCTCAAGCCGCAGTTGCCGCGTATCCCGTGTCTGTTCGAGTTGGAAGCCGGGCCGCCGGCGGAGTTGTTGTCGGCCTGGCTGAGCAGTCGCTATCCCGACAGTTGGTGCGTCAGCCCGGCGCGCCAATCGCTGTTGTGGTGTCGGCCAGCCTCGGTGGCCCTGGATGAGGCGCGCCTGCTCGAACGCTTGCAGCGTCACGGTTGGCAGGTGCAGCGCCTGGCCTTGGGCGGCGCGGCGCAGAGTCTCGACCAACTGCGTCGGGGCTATCGCCGTGTGCGCGACCTGCTGGCCTATGGTCGCGAGGTGGTACCTGGCGAGCGTTTGCTGAGCCTGTCGCGGTATCGCCTGCCGGCGCTGCTGTGGCGCCATCGCCATGACGATGCGCTGGACGAGTTGCTCGAGCCGCTGCGGCGCATTGCCGTCAAGGACGCCAGCGGGCAGTTGCTGGCCACCCTGCGCGCCTGGTGCGCCCATGATGGGCAGAGCCAGACCTGCGCCGATGCCCTGGGCATCCACCGCAACAGCCTGCGCTACCGGCTCGAACGCATCGCCGAGCTGAGTGAGGTCGACCCCCTGCGCCTGGACGGCATGCTGAGCTTGTACCTCGGCTTGCAGTTGCTGCCGGCCGAGTAGCGCCAACGGCCTCAGACTCACGGGCATTTGCCCAAACCCGGCCTGGCGCTTTTGTGCAGCGGACAGAAGCCGCGCCGTTCGGCAACTGTCAGCATGCCCTGCAACAGGACAGGAGAATCCCCATGAAAATCGTCATCGCCCCCGATTCGTTCAAGGACAGCCTCGATGCCGCCGGCGTCGCCCGGGCCATCAGCGCTGGGCTGGCCAAGGTGTGGCCTCAGGCCGAGCGCATCGAGTGCCCGATGGCCGACGGCGGCGAGGGTACCCTGGAGGCGATCGTCGCGGCCACCCAGGGCGAATTGCGCCGGCAAAGGGTGCGCGGCCCCTTGGGGGCGCCGGTGGAGGCGAGCTGGGGCTGGCTGGCGCAGGAGCGCACGGCGGTCATCGAGATGGCCCAGGCCAGCGGGATACAGTGCATCCCCAGCGCCGAGCGCGACGCCTGTCGCAGCAGCACCTGGGGCACCGGCGAACTGGTGGCGGCGGCGCTCGCGGCAGGGGCCCGACGCATCGTCCTGGCGATCGGCGGCAGCGCCACCAACGATGCGGGCAGCGGCATGCTGCGCGCGCTCGGCCTGCGCCTGCTGGACGCCGACGGTCAGGCGCTGGCCGAGGGTGGGCTGGCATTGGCCGCTCTGGCGCAAATCGACGCCAGCGATCTCGACCCGCGCCTGGGCGAAGTGCAGTTCGAGGTGGCGGCCGATGTCGACAATCCGCTGTGCGGCGGTAATGGCGCGTCGGCGGTGTTCGGCCCGCAGAAGGGCGCCTCACCCGAGCAGGTGCAGGCACTGGATCAGGCGCTGGGGCACTTTGCCGACCATTGCGCGCAGTTGCTCGGCGAGGACCTGCGTGATTTCCCCGGCTGCGGCGCGGCCGGCGGCATGGGCTTCGCGGCCAAGGCGTTCATGGGCGCGCGGTTCCGTCCTGGGGTCGAGGTAGTGGCCGAGTTGGCGGGTCTGGAGACAGTGGTGCAGGGCGCCGACCTGGTGATCACCGGCGAGGGGCGCTTCGACGCCCAGACCCTGCGCGGCAAGACCCCGTTGGGCGTGGCGCGAGTCGCCAAACGCCACGCCGTGCCGGTGGTGGTGATCGCCGGCACCCTGGGCGAAGGGTTCGAAGCGTTGTACGCCCACGGCATCGACGCGGCATTCGCCCTGGCCAGCGGCCCGACCAGCCTGGAGCGCGCCTGCAGCGAGGCGGGCGTGCTGCTCGAAGCGCGGGCCGAGGCCATCGCGCGCTTGTGGCAGGTGGCGCGCAGCCGCGACTAACCCTTTCCGCACGTCGGCGCGCCCTGTTCAGGCGCGCCTTGGCACTCACACGCGGAACTGATCCATCAACGCCTGCTGCTGGTTGGCCAGGCTGTTCAGCGACTGGCTGACCCGTGCCGATTCGTTGGCCTGGCCCGACAGCGACTCGGTCACGTCACGGATGGTCGCCACGTTGCCGGTGATTTCCTCGGCCACCGCGCTTTGCTCCTCGGCGGCCGAGGCGATCTGCAGGTTCATGTCGCTGATCACCGTGACCGCCTCGCCGATACGGCGCAGGGCGCTGACTGCATGGCCGACCTGTTCGACGCCGCCTTGGGCCTGGCGGTGGCTGCTGTCCATGGCACCGACCACCTCGCGGGTGCCCGCTTGCAGCGATTCGATCACCTGGCGGGTTTCCTCCACCGATTCCTGGGTCCGTCGGGCCAGGTTGCGCACCTCGTCAGCGACCACCGCGAAGCCGCGCCCGGCCTCGCCGGCGCGGGCGGCTTCGATGGCCGCGTTGAGCGCCAGCAGGTTGGTCTGCTCGGCGATCGAGCGGATGACCTCCAGCACCGAGCCGATCTTCTCGCTGTTCTGTGCCAGGCCCTCGACCTGAGACATGGCGTTGCTCATGTCGGTCGCCAGGGCACCGATGCTGTCGGTGGTGCGGTCGATCACCGCCAGACCTTCACGGGTGGCCTGATCGGCTTCGCGGGCCGCCTGCGCCGCCTGGGCCGCGCTGCGGGCGACGTCCTGGGCGGTGGCGCTCATCTCCTGGGAGGCGGTGGCCACCTGATCGACCTGGCGGTACTGCTGCTCCATGCCGGCGCTGGTCTGGCTGGCGATGGCCGCCGACTGATCGGCGGTGCCGCGTGCGTCCTGCACCGAGCGTTTGACCTCGGCAATGGTCGGTTGCAGCTTGTCGAGGAAGCGGTTGAACCAGCCGGCCAGTAGGCCCAGTTCGTCACGTTTGTCGTAGGTCAGGCGGCGGGTCAGGTCGCCTTCGCCGCTGGCGATGTCTTCGAGCATCGCGGCGACGCCGAGAATCGGTCGGGTCACGCTACGCGCCATCAACCACACCGCCAGCAGCCCGGCCAGGGCGGCGCCCACGCCCAGGGCCAGTTCGAGCAGGGTGCCGCTGGTGTTGAGGGTATCGAGCGCTTGCTTGAGGGCGTCGGCCGGGCCAGTGAGGGCACTTTGCGGCGCGTCGAGCAGCACGCCCCACGGCCTGCCGCCGGGAATCGGGGCGAAGGCCGCCAGCACTTTCAGGCGCTTTTCGCCCTGCAGCACCTGCAGCCTGCCTTCGGCCAGCTTGCTGACCAGTTCTGCGCCCTGGCGCGTGTCGACCTGGTCGAAGCGCTTGGCCAACTCGCTGGCGTCGGCGCTGTAGCCGGCCAGCAGCCCGGCGGGGCTGAGAATACCGACCCGGGTGCGGCCCTCGTACAGCTCGCGGCTGGCGTTTTCGGTCAGCGCCTGCAGGCTGTTGAGGTTGGTGTCGATGGACAGGGTGGCGATCACTTTACCGTCGACCGACAGCGGGAAGACGATGCTGGTCATCAGCACTTGCTGCCCGGCGATTTCGTAGAAGTAGGGCTCGACGATGCAGACCTTGCCAGTGCTGCGCGGGCAGGTCCACCAGGTGTTGGCCGGCTCGCCGCTGGGGCCGGTGGTGGTGTCGGCCATGTCGTGTTCGGGCAGGGCCATGGAGGTCAGTTGGCCGGCCTTGGGCTGCGACCAGTACAGGGCGAAGCGGCCGGTCTCGTTGCTGCCCAGCTCGGCCTGCCCGCCGAACAGGCTGTCCTTGCCGTCGAGCGCGTTGGGCTCGAAGGTGAGCGACAAACCGAGCAGGTCAGGGTTGGCCTGCAGCGCGGCACGCACCTGGGCGGTGAGATCCTGGCGCAGGTCATAGGCGTCGATGAAGCGCTTTTCCGCCTGCTCGCGCAGGAACAGCACCTGGCGGGCGAAGCCTGCGCCGTACTGGTAGGCGTCCATGAACTGACGGCGGATGCGTTGTGCCTGCACTTCGCCCTGAGCTTCGATACGGGCCTGGGCCGACTCGGTGAGCATCTGCGTACTGCTCGCCTTGACCAGCGCCGAGCTGTGCTGCATGCGGTACAGCGACAGGCCGACGAGCAGGGTGACGATGCTGGCCAGGCACAGCCCGGCGAGCAGGGTGATCTTCCATTGGATGGACAGTTGACGCAGCGGCATGGTGAATCATCCCTTATAGGAACAGAGCGGGGGTCGCCGGATATGTCGGCGTGGACGCTGGTTTCTTTACGTGAATATTCGATGACGTGGGCGTGTTTGGCGTAAATGCCCTGGGTCGGCAGTTTTGACATCCCTGGTCGAGTGCTTCAGAGTGTGCGCCCTCCAGAACCACACCCCCTGTTCCGGCCACTGCCTCGCGCAGTCTGTCGCCGGACGCTGGTTTTTCGTCTGTCGTCAACGAGGTATTGCACACCATGAATGCAGTGATTGCCGCGGTCGGGATCATGCTGATACTGAGCCTGTCCCGCGTGCATGTGGTCATCGCGCTGATCGTCGGCGCCCTGACCGGTGGACTGGTCGGCGGCCTGGGCATCGAGGGCACGCTCGCCGCGTTCAATGGCGGCCTGGGCGGCGGCGCGCCGGTGGCGCTGTCGTATGCGCTGCTGGGCGCCTTCGCCGTGGCCATCGCCAAGTCGGGCCTGGCCCATGCCCTGGCCGACCGCGCCTTGGCGATGATCGACCGCCAGGGCCATGACCACAGCGGTCGGCTGAAGTGGCTGCTGATTGGCCTGATGTTGGTGGTGGCGGTGGCGTCGCAGAACGTGCTGCCGATCCACATCGCCTTCATCCCGCTGCTGGTGCCGCCGCTGCTGTACGTGCTGACGCGCCTGCGCATCGACCGTCGGCTGATCGCCTGTGTGATCACCTTCGGGCTGATTACGCCTTACATTTTTCTACCGGTTGGGTTCGGCAACATCTTCCTCAATCAGATTCTGCTGGCCAACGTCAGCCGTGCGGGCGTGGATGTCAGCGGGATCAACGTCACCCATGCCATGGCACTGCCAGCGGCGGGCATGTTGGTTGGCCTGCTGCTGGCGGTGTTCGTCAGCTACCGGCGCAAGCGTGACTATGACCTGGCGCGGATCGAAGAGGTGGAGCAGGTCAGCGTGCGCTACAACCCGGTGACCTTGCTGGTGGCGGGGGTAGCCATCGCGGCGGCGTTCATCGTTCAGCTGTGGCTGGACTCGATGATCATTGGAGCGATGGTGGGGTTCCTGATCTTCTCGCTGTCGGGGATCGTGCGTTGGAAGGACACTGACGATCTATTCACCGAAGGCATGAAGATGATGGCGATGATCGGCTTCATCATGATCGCTGCTTCCGGGTTTGCCGAGGTGATGAAAGCGACGGGTGAGGTGAAGAGCCTGGTCGAGACGGCGGCGCAGTGGATCGACCATAGCAAGGGCATTGGCGCCTTGTTGATGCTGCTGGTGGGGTTGCTGGTGACCATGGGGATTGGGTCGTCGTTTTCCACGGTGCCGATTCTGGCGGCGATCTTCGTGCCGCTGTGTGTGCAGCTGGGATTCGATCCGTTGGCTACCGTGTGTATTGTCGGGACGGCGGGGGCCTTGGGCGATGCGGGGTCGCCGGCTTCCGATTCTACGTTGGGGCCGACTTCGGGGTTGAATGTGGACGGGCAGCATCATCATATCTGGGACACGGTGGTGCCTACGTTCATTCACTACAACTTGCCCTTGCTGGGCTTTGGGTGGGTGGCGGCGATGGTGCTCTAGAGGGTAGCTTGTAGTGTGTTTGTGGGTGTCAACTTTGAGCGCGCATCCTTTGACAGGGCACTGATGTGTAATGTCGTAATGAAAGGTTGTGATTTCTCGAAGAGCAGGCTCGTGATCAACATGGATGATGCTGTTTGTGGGGACACCGCCTTTTTTCTCGCCAGATTCTTGGGTGGGGGATCGGGAGTGGAGTATGGCGGGCGTCGGGTGACATTCATTGGCTGTGATTTTACAGGGGCGGTTTTCGACAGGGTTGAGTTTAGGGCTTCTAAGTCTGTTGATTGCACGTTTACTGGCACGGTATTCAAGCGATGCGACTTTCGCGGGGTTAAGTTTGAAGGTGGGATTTTGCCGCTCGCTCACCAGTTTGAATTTATGGAAGTACCTGATGTGGGTTTGTGCTGAATCAGTCGAGGGTGGCAGATTTTTTTGGGCTTATCCGTTTGCGATGGTGAGGCTTAGTCACCTTTTCGCCTTTACGGCGACCCCCTTTTTTTCTTGGAAAAAAGGGGGGCAAAAACCGCCTGCTCCCGCATCCGGCCCCTTCGCTGCGCTGCGGGGTTCCCTCGCGCCGGTGGCACTCCGGGGGTACCGCGCTTAGGGGCCATCCATGGCCCCAAGCGCTTGACGGGCATCCATGCCCGTCAACCCC